>JAFDXB010000248.1 GCA_018268175.1 Bacteroidota bacterium
ATGATAAGTTCCTGAAGGCCATCCTGTAATATCAACATCCATTGATTCTATAGGATTAGCAGCGTTAACAGAGAAAGATTTAAGGTAAATCATTGATCCTTTAGAATCAAAGATTGTAATTGTACGAGTGGCAGTTGAGCCAGGCGTATTTCTCCAATTAACTTTAAACTTACCATTGTTAGGGTTAGGAGTAATGAATGAAAGAGTAGCAGGATTTGCAACAATTGTAATCATATTTGATGTTGCAGAACATCCTCCTGAAGTAACCATAACTGTATAATCTCCGGCATTTTCATAATCAACCGTAATTGAATTTGAAGTAGCACCCGGAACATCAATGCCATTTTTCATCCACTGGTAAGTAACACCGGCAGATGCAGTGGCGGTAATAGTTGCGGTTTGTCCTTCATTTAGCGAAGTTGTGGTTGCTGCAATTGTAACTGTAGGAGCAGGATTAACATTAACTGTAAAAGTTGCAGTTCCTGAACATCCGTTAGTAGTACCTGTTAAAGTATAGGTAGTGGTTGTATTTGCAGTAAATTCCACTCCACTTGTAATGCCGTTGTCGAAGCTGTAGCTGTCTGCTCCGTTACCGGTTAAAGTAACTGCAGTTCCGGCACATACTGCATCGGTTGGGCCTGTTATAGAAACAGTAGGATTAGCGTTTACAGTAATTACTCCGTTGTTTGAATTAACAGTACCGCAAGCACCTGTGGCAACTACACGGTAGATGTTGTTATTTTGTCCGTTTGTTAATCCTGTGATGGTGTAAGAAGAAGATGTTGCACCGCTCACATCTGTGAATGTTGCGCCACCGTCTGTGCTAACTTGCCATTGTAGGGTAGAACCTCCAGAGCCGCCTGTGGCAGTGAATGTAATATCTGCACCCTCACAACCTGACTGTGTAGCTTCGATTGAAGGAGCAGTTGTTGAATTAACTGTTAATGCTGCAGTAGAAGAAGTAACGGTACCACAATCTCCTGTAACAACAACTGAGTAAGTATTGCCGTTCATTGCTGCTGTTACGCCTGTAATATTTACAGTAGCAGAAGTAGCATCTGAAATCGGTGTTGTATTTCCTGAGCCATCAGTAACGCTCCACTGATAAGTAACGTTGCTACCTGTTGCAGTTACAGAGAAAGTTGCATTAGCACCTTCGCAGGTTGTTGCTGCAACCGGTTGTGTAGTTATTGCAGTTGCTGCGTTTACTGTTACTGTAGCAGTATTTGAAGTAGTGCTGCTTCCGCATGCATTAGAAACAATTACTCTGTAAATGCTGTTGCTGCCTGCAGTTCCAGGTACATCAAGAGTTGACTGATTAGCGCCGGTTACATCTGTAAATGTTGTTCCGCCGTCTGTGCTTACCTGCCATTGATATGTAAGGTTCTGGCCGCCTGATACAACAGTCAGTGTTGAAGCCTGGCCTTCGCAAACAGTAGCTGATGAAGGCTGCGTATTAATAACAGGAGGCTGGCCTACACCCAAAGTTGCGTTATTAGATGTAATTGTTCCTGAACAACCTCCAACAACAACTCTGTAAACGTAGTTGTTCATAGAAGCTGTAGCTGCTGCTGTTGTATATGTTGCAGAAGTTGCCCCTGCAATGTCAGTGAATGTTGCTCCACCATCTGTGCTTAACTGCCACTGGAATGTTGATCCATTGGAAGCAACAGAGAATTCGGCTGTTTCACCTTCACAAGCTGAATAGTTAGCAGGTTGTGTTGTGATTGCAGTAGCATCAGAAACGCTTAGCGTAGAATTGGTAGAAGTAAGGTTTCCGCATCCTGAAGAAACTACAAGATTATAAACATATCCGTTCATTGATGAAGACGGAGTTAGAATGTTTAAAGTTGTAGTTGTTGCACCGCTGTAGGTTGCACCATCAGATACGTTTCCAAAAGTAGTTCCACCGTCTGTGCTTACTTGCCATTGGTAAGTGCCTGTGCCTGTAACTGTAGCTGTAATTGAAGTTGCAGTTGTACCACAAACTGAAACCGTAGCTGCAGGTTGAGTGGTAATTGCCGGAGCTTCGCCTACACCTAAAGTTGCGTTATTAGATGTAACAGTTCCTGAACAACCTCCAACAACAACTCTGTAAATGTAGTTGTTCATAGAAGCTGTAGTTGCTGCTGTAGTATATGTTGCAGAAGTTGCGCCTGCAATATCAGTAAATGTTGCACCGCCATCTGTGCTAACCTGCCATTGAACAGTTGAGCCGTTTGATACTACATTGAAAGTAGCGGTTTGGCCTGTACATACAGAAGCATCTACTGGTTGAGTAGTGATTACGGTAGCGTCTGCAACACTTAATGTTGAATTGGTAGATGTAACACTTCCGCAATTAGAAGATGCTACTAAATTATAAACATATCCGTTCATTGAGGAAGACGGAGTTAGAATGTTTAAAGTTGTAGTTGTTGCACCGCTGTACAATGCACCATCAACCACATTATTAAATGTTTGACCGCCATCTGTGCTCACTTGCCATTGGTAAGAAGTAGCATTGTTAACTGTAGCTGAAATTGACGTTGCAGTGGTACCGCAAACAGAAACTGTAGCTGCAGGTTGAGTTGCTATAACAACAGCAGGGTTAACGGTAAGTGTAGCGTTGTTTGAATTAATGTTATTTCCGCAACCATTGCCAATAACAACTCTGTAAACATTATTGCTTGAAGATGCCGCGCCAACAACAGTTAGGCTTGAGGTAATCTCACCGGAAATGTTTGTGAATGTTGCGCCACCATCAGTGCTTACCTGCCACTGATAAGTTGCACCATTTGCAACCACATTAAAAGTTGCAGTTTCACCTTCGCAAACTGTTATGTTTGAAGGTTGGCTGGTTATTACAACATCACCGGAAACAAGCAATGTTGAATTATTGGTTGATGTGTTTCCGCAGCTTCCTGAAACTATTAGCTGATAAACGTAACCATTCATGCTTGCAGAAGGCGTAAGTATATTAAGAGTGTTTGTATTAGCTCCGCTATACAATGCGCCGTTTGAAACCTGAGTAAAAGTAGCTCCTCCATCGGTGCTTACCTGCCACTGATAAGTATTGTTTGTTCCTGAAACAACTGCTGTTATTGAAGTTGGTGTAGTACCGCAAATTGAAACTATTTCAGCAGGCTGAGTAGTAACAACCGGATCTGTATTTACAGTTAATGTAGCAGTGCTTGAGGTAACATTATTACCACAACCGTTTCCTACAACAACACGGTAAATATTGCCGTTATTTTCTATAAGGCCCGGTACCACTAAAGTAGGAGTTACATCGTTTGGCATATCTGTAAAAGTAGCCCCACCATCAGTGCTAACCTGCCACATAAATGTGGTTCCGTTTGAAACAACTGAGAAAGGTGCAGATTCTCCGGCGCATACAAAATTGTTAACCGGCTGAGATGTTATAACTACGTTAGCGGCAACAGTTAATGTTGAATTTGAAGAAGTAACAAAACCCGGACAATCTCCACCTGAAACATCCACATGGTAAACATAATTGTTCATTGCAGGGGTGATGTTAGAAATTGTAAGAGTTGCAGTTGTTGTTCCGCTGTAATTTCCACCATTAGGAATTTCAGTAAATGTAGTTCCTCCATCAGTGCTAACATACCACTGGTAAGAAAGGTTGCTACCGCTTGCAACAACACTTATTGTTGCAGGCCCTGTTCCACAGATAGGAGTTGTAGCTGCAGGTTGTTGTGTAATAGTTGCTCCTCCTGCGGAGAAGGTATAACTTCCGCTGATGTTGCTGCCTGTACATCCTCCTGCGCTTGCTACACTTACAAGAGTATATGTAGTTGTGCCGGAAGGAGTAACAGGAATTAATGCTCCATTTTGATAGTTAGGAACAGTGATATTATTTGTTCCGTCAGAATATACAACTGTATAAGGTGCTGCACCTCCGGTGATATTTACAAAAATATTCTGGGTGCTTCCCGGATTAACACATGAAAGAGGACGTGTAAACAAAACATCATCTATACCAATAAGATCAGAGTTGTCTCCAAGAGGCCCTGCGTTTTCAACCCAGTATCTAAATCCGAAGCGTCCTGTAACAGGTGCGCTAAGCCCGGAAATAGTAGCTGAAAATTCAGTCCACTCAGAAGGATAAGCATCTCCGTCTAAAAGGTTAGGGTTTACAGTAAGAAGTAATGTTGTAAAATCTCCAACACTTGTTGGTGTTGACCCAACGTTTGAACTTGATCCGGCAGTGCTCATTCTTAATTCAAGCCTGTCAGGATATGTTCCATCCGTAGTTCTTGTCCAGAAAGAGATTTTATCACCATTTTGAATTGTTACAGGAGCTGTAAGCATCCATGAGCTGATTGTTTCACCGTCTGTCATTTGGTAATTAGCCAAAATATAAGCACCGGGTGCGCCGCTATGTGATGGGAATACAGATGGAGCGCCGGGAGACCAGTTTTGAAGAGGACCTATAATATCTGAATTGTTTATTGATAGCCATCCTGTGGGCAAACTATCATTAAAACTTTCACTCATAATAACTTCACTTGGTGCTATTCCTGCAAGTACTGCAGAAGTGAATGGGTTTGTAAGAGTAATGCTTGCAGTACCCACGCAACCGTTAGATGTTCCTGTAACAGTATAAGTAGTTGTTCCTACAGGGTTTGCGGTTACAGTTGCACCTGTGGTAGAGCTTAACCCATTTGCAGGGCTCCAGGTATAAGAGGTAGCTCCTGATGCTGTAAGTGTTGCGGGGATACAATTTGCGGAAGCAGATATTGTAATCGTTGGTGGTGTACACGTTGAGTATTTAACCATAAAAGGCATATCCATTGCATAAGTACCATCCAGAACAGGCGCCCATACGTTAGCTGCAACATCATGCTGCATTGCATTATAGCCCGGTTGGGTTACAGCACCGGGAATTGTGCTTGGCGGCAAAAAGTTACTTGCAGTCGGATTTGTAGTGCCAATTTGATACTCAATCCAATAATGGCCGGGGCCAAGGCTAACAGGAGTATTAGCTCTGATCCACCAAATTCTCCGGTTATTGTCCGGAGTTGCTCCAATTCTGTACATAAATGCATTTTTGGAGCTGTCGAATAAATTCGTAGTTAGATCTCCCCAAATTGCAGTTGGGTTTCCAACTGAAGGATTGGTGTTGTAGATTTTTACTCTTACAACAGAAAAAGGAGATGTTGTTCCTGCGTAATTCGTAGAATACGCATAAAAGGTCATGCTTGAAATGTTCCAAGACTGACCTTCCGGAACTGTAAAGTCATCTGCCAAAGATAAATTGTTCGTTGGGTTGGCAGAAAACCCAAACGATTGGGCGTCTAATTGCAACTGGCTATAGGTATAACCTGCCGGGGCAGTTGTACCATCTGCAGCCGTTGCACCGGTAGACAAATTTCCGTTGGTGTAAGTTTGGGCGCTTGTTTTGCCGAGCATAAACAAAAACGCCAAAATCATTACTAAACCATTTCGGAAAACCGGTAAACAGTTTTGTGTAAATTTTTGATTCATAATCAATTTTAATTTTTAAAAAAATTTGGTAGAAACTTTTGTAACCAAGGAACAAATTAACGAAATATTGGGAAAGTGAACAAAATAATCATAAGCAATTGCCAACCAATAGTTTTTAAAAACAGTAATATATTTTTTATATTACACCTTCGGTG
>JAFDXB010000249.1 GCA_018268175.1 Bacteroidota bacterium
AAAATTGAGGGAAACACAATTTGCCCGTTGGGTGATGCCGCTGCTTGGCCTGTGGCTGCTGCTATCAGGCATTTCCGTGATGAATTTGAATGGCATGTTCTTAATCCTGAGAAATGCCTGACAGAAAATTATGGCCTTGCAAATTATGCAGAACCACTTGCAACAACAGCTTAATTCTTTTTATTGACTTAACCATTTTAAGATGTCAGAAGAAGTTAAAAATTTTAAAGTAACAATAGATAATATAACTCTTGAAGTTCCTCCGGGTACAACAATTTTAAATGCAGCAAGGTTGCTTGGTGCTGAAATTGCGCCTCCGGCGATGTGTTACTACAGCAAATTAGAAAACAGCGGGGGAAAATGCCGTACTTGCCTCGTGGAAGTTGCAGCCGGATCCACTGCTGATCCACGCCCAATGCCAAAACTTGTTGCAAGCTGCCGTACTACTGTTATGGACGGCATGGTTGTAAAAAATATTACAAGCGAAAAAGTTGTTGATGCAAGAAATGGTGTTGTTGAGTTTTTATTAATAAATCATCCGCTTGACTGCCCAATTTGTGATCAGGCAGGAGAATGCAATCTTCAGGATTTAAGCTATGGTTGGGGTGAAGTAAATACGAGATATAAATTTGCTCGCAGAACATTTGTTAGGGAAGATATCGGCCCATATATCCAATTACACATGACCCGCTGCATTTTATGTTACCGGTGTGTTTTTGTTGCCGATCAGTTAACAGAAAAAAGAATGCACGGAATAGTTGACAGAGGCGACCATGCCGCTATTTCAACTTATATTTCTAAAGCAATAGACAATGATTTCAGCGGAAATATGATTGATGTTTGTCCGGTTGGTGCTCTTACCGACAGAACTTTCCGATTTAAAAACAGAGTATGGTTTACAAAACCACAAGACGCCCACCGCGATTGTGAAAAATGTTGCGGTAAAGTTACTTTATGGATGCGAGGTGATGAAGTTTACCGTGTTACAGCCAGAAAAGATAAATGGAGTGAAGTTCAGAGCTATGATGGAAAGCCCGGCTGGATCTGCAATACCTGCAGGTTTGAAAAAAAATCAGCCTCCGATTGGGTTATAGAAGGACTAACAACAATAAGCAGGTATTCAGTTATTGGTGCAAATAAATATAAAGTGAAGGTAACTCCGGAAACTACAATTCAAAAAGTTATGGGAGGCCTTAAACCGAATTTATTAATGAATATTCACAGTATCAGCGATGTTAATGATCCCGATTTGCACTTAAGTGAAATTCCGGGGCCTGCCGACGGAAAAGACTTTGATATAGCAAATGAAATAGATAACCATATTGACGAAAATCCTTACGAAGCCGAAAATTATAATAAGGAATTCATGTATAAAAATCTTGAAAAGTAGAATATGTTTTTAGCAATTGACCTTCTTTTACTTCTTGAAAAACTAATCCTCATTATAATTGTTGTAATGGCAACTTTGGGAATAGCTATGTATGCTACCCTTGGTGAAAGAAAAGTAGCCGCATTCATGCAAGACCGGCGTGGCCCCAGCAGGGCAGGCCCGGGTGGAATATTACAACCTCTTGCTGATGGTATTAAATTATTTTTTAAAGAAGAAATTATTCCAGACTTTTCCTCAAAATGGTTGTTTGTAATGGGCCCTGCCCTTGCTATGCTTACAGCAATTATGTCAAGTGCAATTATACCTTGGGGTGACCATATTGTAATTGCAGGGAAAAATGTACCTCTCGTAATTGCGGATGTAAACATCGGTATATTGTATGTGTTCGGTGTTGTAAGTTTAGGAGTTTATGGAATTATGTTTGGCGCATGGGCCAGCAATAATAAATTTTCCCTTATTGGTGCATTAAGGGCAGCTTCTCAAATTATTAGTTATGAATTAGCGCTTGGTATTACCCTTATCGCTCTGCTTATGGTAACCGGCACTCTTAGCTTAACGGAAATGGTAAAGCAACAACAATCCGGAAACTGGAATATAATTTATCAACCATTAGGCTTTTTTATTTTCTTAGTTTGTGCTTTCGCAGAATGTAACCGAACTCCCTTCGATCTGCCGGAGGCAGAAAATGAACTTACCGGCGGCTACCATTTGGAATACTCCTCAATGAAGCTTGGGTTTTATCTATTTGCGGAATATATAAATATGTTTATAAGCAGCGCAGTGATGGCTACTCTTTACTTTGGAGGTTATGATGTTCCTTTTTTAGATGAATCACTTCTTAGCCCAAATATTGCAGCTTTAGTTGGTATTGTTGCCTTAATGATAAAAATCACAGCATTTATTTTCTTTTTCATGTGGGTGCGGTGGACAGTCCCGCGTTTCAGATATGATCAATTAATGAATCTTGGATGGAAAATATTATTGCCGCTTGCATTATTTAATATGATAGTAACCGGAGCGGTGATTTTATTTTTGGGGAAATAAAGAATTAATTAACCATACTTTTGTGCCATAGATATGCAAGCATTAACAAACAGACTTAAACATGTGGACCGCAGACCAATGAATTTGTGGGAAAAAATTTATATTCCCGCAATTGTAAAAGGTATGGCAATTACGTTTGCCCATATGTTTAAAAAGAAGCCAACTATAAATTATCCTGAAGTAAAAAGGAGGTTTAGTCCGGTGTTCAGAGGGTTACAAATTCTTAACCGCGATGCTGAAGGAAGAGAAAACTGCACCGCATGCGGCCTCTGCGCTGTTGCATGCCCGGCAGAAGCAATTACAATGGAAGCTGCTGAAAGACAACCCGGTGAAGAGCATCTATACAGAGAAGAAAAATATGCAGCACGTTACGAAATAAATATGCTAAGATGTATTTTCTGCGGATTATGCGAAGAAGCTTGCCCGAAAGATGCAATTTATTTAAGTGAAACCTTCGCCCCTGCTGAATTTCAAAGAAAGCAATTTGTTTATAAAAAACAAGATCTTCTAATCCCTCATCCAATTAATGAACCCGAAGCATATAAAAAAGCATTGGGTAACCGTGCAGTAAAAAATTCTAACAATTAATATTTGAAATGAGCCTTACAACAATTCTTTTTATTCTACTCTCTCTTATGTCTGTTGGTGGAGCATTAATGATGTTAACAACTAAGAATCCGGTAATGAGCGTAATCTGGTTAATTGTTGTTTTCTTTTCTATTTCCGGGCATTATGTTATGCTTAATGCACAATTTCTGGCTGTTGTAAATATAATTGTTTATGCCGGTGCTATTATGGTTTTATTCCTCTTTGTTATAATGCTGATGAATTTAAACTCTGATACCGAACCAATGAGAAATTATAAAATGCAAATGATAGGTGTGGTTTCGGGCGGATGCCTTTTGCTGATAATTTTATCTGCATTAAAGCAACTAAAAGCAGCTCCCGTTCAAATTGCAGTAGGAGATCAGGGATTAATACATACACTTGGAAAAACGCTTTTTACAAATTATGTTGTACCATTTGAAGTAGCAAGCGTATTATTTCTAAGCGCTATGGTTGGTGCCATATTAATCGGAAAAAAAGATGAAGAAAATGCGGTTTAAAATTATTGCTATACTGATATTGTTGTGTTCTATCGGCTTCGCCGGATATTCGCAAGTTAAATTGGGCGATATTCCTTTCGACCTGGATAAGATTTTAAACCAATCAAAAATATTGACTGTTAAAAAAGGTTTTAATCCTGTTTTTAATATTGGCAAATATCAAATCAACAAAAATGGCATTTTAGGTGAAAAATTGAAAGGTGTTGAAATATTGGGCGACATTTTTCAAAAAAAAGGCGGCGACAAGATTTTGAAATTATATAAAACATATAAAACCGGATTGGTTGTTTTTAAAGTTCTTGCGGCAACAGGTACGGCAGTAGCTGCTTACAGTACTGTTAGAGGTGCCGTTAACACAGATGGCTTTAGTGATAAAAATGTAAAGGCAATGCTTTATCCCGCAATTGCTTCTGTAGCTACCGGTGTAATAACAAAAATTCTTACAAAAAAAGCTTCCTATAAAGCTGTAGATATTTTTAATGGTATAGCAAAAAAAACAATTAAAGACATATTTTCTGTAGCACCGGCATCTTCCACCGCAGGTGTTGGAATTTATGTGAAATTATAATTATGGATATTCAAGCTTATATAATTCTGTCGCTTATACTTTTTACTATTGGTGTAACAGGAGTTCTCATCAGAAGAAATGCAATTATTGTATTTATGTGCATTGAATTAATGCTAAATTCTGTAAACCTGTTGCTTGTTGCATTTTCCAAAATGCATGCAGCAAGTGCAGCAGTTAAAGCTTCCCCAACCTACGCAAGTGATGCCCAGGTTTTTGTGTTTTTTATTATGGTTGTTGCCGCGGCAGAAGTTACAGTTGGGCTTTCAATAATTGTATTACTGTTTAGAAATACTCGTTCTGTTGATATTAATTTTCTCAACCGCTTAAAATATTAAGATTTAAAATTTATTGATTCTCTATTATGAACAATATCTCTCAACTTATATGGTTAATTCCTTTGCTGCCTTTGATTGGGTTTTTAATAACAGGCTTGGGTAGGAATTTTTTAACTAAAGGATTATCCGCAATAATTGGCTGTGCTTCTGTTTTAGCTTCATTTATTATAAGTTTTTTAATATTTCTGCAGGTTAAAGCAGGAAATATTATTACTGCAAAATATTTCGATTTTATAAATTTGAAAGGATTTAATATTGCCTTTGAATTTAAAATTGATCAGCTTTCTTCTCTTTTTCTTTTAATAATTACAGGTATTGGCTTTTTAATACATGTTTACTCTTCATCTTATATGAAGGAAGAAAGTAGCCATGACTTTTCAAAGTACTTCTCATTTTTAAACCTGTTTGTTTTTTCGATGTTGCTTCTTGTGATGGGTGGTAATTTCGTAATAATGTTTATAGGCTGGGAAGGAGTTGGCTTGTGTTCTTACTTGCTAATCGGATATTGGTTTAAAAATCAGGATTATACAGCAGCCGGTAAGAAGGCTTTTGTTATGAACAGAATAGGAGATATGGGTTTTCTTCTTGCAGTATTTTGGTTCATGTATAAAGTTGGATCAACAAATTTTGATTTTGTTTTATCTGCTGAACAATTAAATAATTTAACGCAAACAGACATTACCGGAATAACTCTTTTATTGTTTTTGGGGGCTACAGGTAAGAGTGCTCAAATACCTTTATATACCTGGCTTCCCGATGCAATGGCCGGCCCAACTCCTGTTAGTGCACTGATTCATGCTGCAACCATGGTTACTGCAGGTGTTTATATGATAGCCAGAGCAAATGTACTTTATACAATGGCCCCGGCAACCCAAATGGTAATTGTTGTAATTGGATTATTCACAATGCTTCTATCGGCATCAATTGCATTGAAACAAAATGATATTAAAAAGGTTCTTGCATATTCCACAGTAAGCCAGTTAGGCTATATGTTTATTGCAATAGGATGCGGAGCTTATGTTGCCGGTGTTTTTCATGTTATGACTCATGCATTTTTTAAGGCGTTGCTATTTTTGGGCGCAGGAAGTGTAATACATGGAATGAGTGGCCACCAGGATATGCGGCAAATGGGCGGAATTGCGAAATATATGAAAGTAACCCACATTACATTTCTTATTGCTTGTATTGCAATTGCCGGTATTCCTCCGTTTTCAGGCTTCTTTTCTAAAGATGAAATTCTTTCTCATGCTTATGCAAAAGATCCCATAATATGGATATTGGGAGTTGCAGGCGCTGCCCTTACTGCTTTTTATATGTTTAGGTTATATGCAATGACGTTTTTAGGCTCTTTCCGTGGGTCGGAAGAACAAAAGCATCATTTGCATGAAAGCCCGGCAGCTATTACAATTCCTTTAATAGTTCTGGCAGTTTTGTCTATAGTAGGCGGTTGGATAGGTATTCCTGATGCAATAGCAGCAAATGCTCATTGGCTGAATGATTTCCTAAAACCCGTTTTTGAAAGATCATATCAATTAAAGCCTGTTCATCATTTAAGCCATAG
>JAFDXB010000024.1 GCA_018268175.1 Bacteroidota bacterium
ACGTGTAAAAATTTAGTTGATTACCTGCCGGGATATAAAATAAAGTTGGTTAACAGAACAGAGGAAAAAGCTCGTTTGCTTGCTGAAACACACAAACTTGCGTTTGAACCTATTGAGAAATTGCAAGATTGCATCAGCGAAGCTGATATTATAATAGTTGCAACAAATGCTCAAACTCCATTTATTTCAAAAACAAATCTTCCTTCCGGCAAGCCGCAGATATTAATTGATCTTTCGGTTCCGGCAAACATTCATTTGAATGTAAAAGAACTTGAAAGTAAAAGCCATGTGGGGATTGATGAATTAAGCCGCATTAAAGATGAAACTTTGCAAAAAAGGTTTTCTGAAATACCGAAGGCTAAAGAAATTATTAATGAACATTTTAATGCATTTATTCAATGGAGCGAAATGAGAAAGAATGTTCCTGTTTTAAAATCGGTTAGAAATACTATTCATAATCTTCAGACTGTGAAAAGTTTCAATCCTGTTCCCGAAGAAAGGATCCAAAAGGTTATCAGCGATATGGCAATAAAAATGAAACATGATAACCGCAAGGGATGTAATTACATTGAAGCTATAAATGATTATATAGCAATTTCAGCAAACAAAAATTAATGAATAGAGAGTTCAGGATCGGCACACGAGAAAGTGAACTTGCATTATGGCAGGCTAATCTTGTAAAAGATATGCTTGCTGAAATCGGTTTTGCCTCAACGTTAGTGCTTATTAAAAGTGAAGGAGATGTTGATTTAAAAACTCCTCTGTACGAAATGGGAGTGCAAGGTATATTTACAAGAAGCCTTGATGTTGCTTTGCTCAACAATAAAATTGATATTGCTGTTCATTCAATGAAAGATGTTCCAACGGTTTTGCCGCCGGGAATTGTAAAAGGTGCAGTAATAAAACGTGGAAATTATAATGATATTTTTATTGTAAATGATAAAAAATACAATGGAAAACATCCACCGGAAGGTGCATTTTCGCCGTTACGGCTTTCCGGGAAATATGATTTGCTTGCCGCAGATCTTCATTCTGTTGCAACTATAGCAACAGGCAGCATCAGGCGTAAAGCTCAATGGTTGCACCGCTTTCCCGACCATCAGATAGTTAATATCCGTGGTAATGTAAACAGTAGGTTGCGCAAGGTGGAAGAAAGTGACTGGGACGGAGCAATTATGGCTGCCGCCGGAGTTGAAAGAATTAATCTTCGCCCGAAATCAGCAGTGGAATTAGATTGGATGCTTCCTGCACCGGCGCAAGGCGCTATTCTTGCTGCGTGTAAAGCCGGTGATGAAGATTGCCGTGAAGCTCTGAAAGGTATTAACCATAAAGCTACAGCTATAGCTGCTGAAACTGAAAGAGAATTTCTTCGAGCATTAATGGGTGGTTGTGCTACTCCAATAAGCGCCCTTGCAATTGTTGATAACAAGGATGTTTATTTTAAAGGAAATATTTTGTCAACCGATGGGCGGAAAAAAATTGAAATTGAAAAACAGGTTTCAGTTGATAAAGTGGAATCACTTGGTTTAAGAATGGCAGCCGATATTTTAAAAGACGGCGGCAGGGAAATATTAGATCAATTCAGGAATGAGTAAAAATGAAATTTCAATATTATCCACTAAAAATTTATCGGGAAATTTAATTGAATATGCGGCTTCAAATGGTATCCTCTTAGAATGTATTCCTTTTATAAAAATTGAACCCGCAAATTTAAATTTGAATATTGATAAGTTTCTTGATAAAAACATTGCTGTTGTTTTTACAAGTATGAACAGTGTAAAGATTATTGCAAATCAATTAACGAATAGTATTTCATGGAAAATTTATTGCATTGGCCATGCAACTAAAGTTGAAGTTTTAAAATACTTTTCAAAAGAAAATATAGTTGCAACTGCAGACTACGGTGAGGATTTGGCTGATAAAATTATCTTGAATGGTGAAAGGGAAATTTTATTTTTTTGCGGTAGCCTACGGCGTGACGTAATACCGGATAAAATGGCTGCTCACGGAATTAATGTTACAGAAATTGTTGTTTATAATACTTTTAAAACACCGGTTTCATTACCAAAAAAATATTCTGCTGTGCTGTTTTTTAGTCCCAGTGGTGTTGACAGTTTTTTTTCAATTAATAAACTCAATTCCGCAATAGCGGTTGCCATTGGAACAACAACTGCCGCAGAACTTAAAAAATTTACAAACCAAAATATTATTATTTCTAAAATTCCTTCGGTTGAATCAATGATAAATTCATTGATTGAATTAAAGGATAGTAAACAATTGCTATGTTAAAAAATGATCTTTTTTTAAGGGCTTTAAAGGGTGAACCCACAGAAAGAGTTCCTGTTTGGATGATGCGCCAAGCCGGCAGGTACCTTCCTGATTACATGAAACTTAAAGCAAAATATGATTTCTTTACACGGGTACAAACTCCTGAACTTGCGGCTGAAATTACACTTCAGCCAATTGATCAGGTTGGTGTTGATGCTGCGATAATTTTTTCAGATATCCTTGTAATACCGCAGGCAATGGGTGTAGAAGTTTTAATGGAAGAGGGGAAGGGGCCTCATCTGCCCAAAGTTATTGCAAACCAAAAGGATATTGATGCCCTTATAACTACCGGAGCTGAGCAAAGTTTAGATTATGTTTACAAAGCTTTGTCTCTTACCAAAAACCAACTGGGCGGCCGCGTACCTCTGATTGGTTTTGCTGGTGCACCTTGGACGATATTATGTTATATGGTTGAAGGTAAAGGCAGCAAAACATGGGAAAAAGCAAAGCAATTTGCATATACACAAACTCGCGAAGCACATTCCCTCCTTGAAAAAATTACCAACATCACAATTGAATATTTAAAGAATCAGGTAAAAGCAGGTGCAGATGCTGTGCAGGTTTTTGATAGCTGGGCAGGTTCGTTAAGCCCGGAAGATTTTAATACTTTTTCAAAGCCTTATTTGGTAAGAATTGCAGAAGAATTAAAAGGTTATGCACCTGTAATTCTTTTTCCAAAAGGAAGTTGGTATGCATTGGAGGATTTATCTAAATCAGGTGCATCAGCTTTAGGTGTTGACTGGACAGTTTCACCGGCGATGGCAAGGCAATTTACAGGGAACAGAATTACATTACAAGGAAATTTTGATCCTGCAAAACTGCTTTCACCAATTCCGGAAATTGAAAAAGCTGTAAACAAGATGATTGATGGCTTTGGCACTCAAAGATATATTGCAAACCTTGGCCATGGAATTACACCAAACATCCCTGTTGAACATGCAAAGGCTTTTGTAGAGGCAGTGAAAAATTATAAGGCAAAAAACTAAATTTTGGAAAATAATTTTAAAGACGAATGGGTCAATTATATTCATTCCCTTCAAGATAAAATTTGTGAAGGGCTTGAAAATATTGACGGCTGTAAATTTGTAGAAGATAAGTGGGAAAGGGAAGGCGGAGGCGGTGGAAAGACCAGAGTTATTGAAAACGGAAATGTTTTTGAAAAAGGAGGAGTGAACACCTCAGTAGTTTTTGGAAATGTTTCAGAGGAAATGAAAAGGCATTTGAAAATTGATGGTTATAAATGGTTTGCCTGTGGATTAAGTTTAGTTCTTCATCCAAACAACCCTTTTGTTCCAACAATTCATTGTAATTACAGGATGTTTGAATTGTATGATGAAAATGAAAACATAGTTGACAGATGGTTTGGAGGCGGAACTGATTTAACTCCTTATTATTTGTTCGAAGAGGATGCTGTTCATTTTCACAAAACGTATAAAGATGCTTGTGATCTTTACAATGAAAAATTTTATCCTGAGTTTAAACTAACCTGCGATAATTACTTTGTTAATCATCACCGTAATAACGAAAGGCGGGGTTTAGGTGGTATTTTTTACGATCATTGCAGGCCTGATGATATTCAAGACCTTAACTTTTGGTTTAACTTTTCAAAAGAATGTGGAAACGCTTTTTTGAAATCTTACCTGCCCATTGTTGAAAGAAGAATGAATATCCCTTTTACTGAAAAAAATAAATTCTGGCAGGAAATAAGAAGAGGAAGATATGTAGAATTTAACCTGCTTCACGACAGAGGAACAATATTCGGTTTAAAAACAAATGGGCGTACTGAAAGTATTTTAATGAGCCTACCTCCAACAGTTCGCTTTAATTATAATTACCAACCTTCACCCGGAACCGAAGAGGAAAAATTGCAAAGCATTTGCCTTCATCCGGTTGACTGGGTTTAAAAATAACTACTATGCAAAGACGAAACAGGATTTTACGTTTTAATAACTCGATTAGAAGCATGGTTTCAGAAACAATTCTAAAACCATCTGATTTTATAGCACCTTTATTTATTGATGAAGGCAGCGGCTATGAAGCCGAAATTGCATCAATGCCGGGGTATTACAGACGCAGCATTGATCTTACAGTTAAGGAAGTTAAAGAATTATATTCCTTAGGCATAAAAAGCGTTTTGTTGTTTATTAAGTGCAAAGATGAATTAAAAGATAATCTTGGAAAAGAAGCCTGGAACAAAGATGGCTTAATGCAACGCAGCATAAAAGCGATTAAGGAAGCCGTACCTGAAATGTATGTTATGACTGATGTTGCTCTTGATCCTTATTCAATTTATGGCCACGACGGTATTGTTGAAAACGGATATATTGTAAATGACGCTACAGTTGATTCTCTTGTAAAAATGAGTTTAAGCCACGCTGAGGCCGGAGCGGATATGGTTGCACCAAGTGATATGATGGATGGCCGTATTGCTGCAATAAGAACAGCTTTTGAAGAGAATAATTTTGTGAATACCGGTATAATGGCCTACAGTGCAAAATATGCATCCTGTTTTTACGGCCCTTTCCGCGATGCTCTGGATAGTGCGCCGGGTTTTGGTGATAAAAAAACTTATCAGATGGATTATTGCAACCGTAAAGAAGCTGTTAAGGAGGCCATTATGGATGTAGAAGAAGGTGCAGATATTGTTATGGTAAAACCGGGCCTTCCATATCTTGATATTGTAAGAGAAGTGAAAGATCGTGTGTATGTACCCGTTAGTGTTTACAATGTTAGCGGCGAATACGCAATGATAAAGGCATCTGCGAAAATGGGCTGGATAGATGAAAACAAAGCAATTTTAGAAACATTAACTTCAATTAAAAGAGCAGGTGGCGACCTTATTGCAACATACTTTGCCAAAGATGCTGCCCGCTTAATAAATTCATAAAATTATGAACACAGCAAAAAGTAAGTCGCTTTTTGAAAGAGCAAAGCAATCAATTCCCGGCGGTGTAAATTCGCCCGTTAGGGCATTTAAAAGCGTTGGCGGAGAACCACTCTTTATTTCTAAAGCCAATGGCCAATATTTATATGATGCGGATAATAATGAGTATATAGATTTTATTGCTTCTTGGGGACCAATGATTCTGGGGCATGCTCATCCAAAAATTGTGAATGCAATTTCAGAATACGCCAAGCGTTCAACTTCTTATGGAGCGCCAACTGAGATTGAAATTGAAATGGCTGAACTGATAAAGTCAATGGCTCCAAATATTGATTTGATACGTATGGTTAACAGCGGCACTGAAGCTTGTATGAGCGCCGTAAGGCTTGCCCGCGGCTATACAGGGAAAAATAAATTTATAAAGTTTGAAGGCAATTATCATGGCCATGCCGATTGTTTTTTGGTTAAGGCAGGCAGCGGTGTAGCCACATTTAATATTCAAACTGTGCCCGGAGT
>JAFDXB010000250.1 GCA_018268175.1 Bacteroidota bacterium
GCTGCACTTCGGCTTACGCCGGGAACCATTGCAATACATTGCCAGATGCCGATTATGAACGATTGTTTGTAGGTAACTTCAGAAACGTCTTTAACTTTAATATCTTTTTGAAATAGTTTATCAATAAAAACTAATGCAATACCTCCAACCAAAAGAGATATGGCAATAGTTACCGTACTTTCAAGAAGTTCATCAACCTGATCTTTAAAAAGTAATCCTGCTATCAAAGCCGGAACCACTCCCACAGCAAGTTTCATGTAAAATTCAAATTGCTTATTCCACCCGTTTTGAGGTACAAAAAATTTTTTATAATAAAGAACAACAACAGAAAGAATAGCGCCTAGTTGAATAGCAACAGTGAACATTTTAGTAAATTCATTTTCAGGGATACCCAATAGTTTTGTTGCAATTATCATGTGGCCTGTTGATGAAATTGGAATAAATTCCGTTAAGCCTTCAACAATTGCAATGATTATTGATTCAACTACAGTCATAAGAAAATGAAAACTTATTTTGATTTTTTCATAATTGCGATGATTTCTACAACGAAGCCTGCAATTATTAATATTGGAGCAATAGTAATCCTAACCGGGCTATACACTTCTTCAGGATGAAAAACTGTGGGGTCGGCACTTTTGCCTCCTGCCATTAAAATAAAACCTAAAGCAAGTAATAATACACCGCCAAGCATCCATAAATAGTTTTCGCGGCCAAATAGAGTTGATTTGTTTTCTTTTGATTTTTCTGCAGCGCCTGTTTTTATTGTTTTGCTCATAAGTTTTGCAAGTTAATGTTTTTATTTACTCTCCCGTCATCTGTTTAAAAATGCAATCAAGGGTATTTTGGCAATTTTCTGTAAGGCCCGGATGCACCTTTGATGTTTGTATAATTGTACTTTTAACAGCAGTTAACCATCTGAAACGGGATGGCGCATCCAGCCTTGCTATTGCAGTATTTTTTGCAGTGCCGTTACAAATATTTTCAAATGCAATTAATTGGTTTTGAATATGGTTTATATGGTCGTCTTCAATTCCGGGAAACAGGATTTTAATTCTTTGTTTGTCAAAATAAATTTTGGTTTGAAGAAAATTTTCTTTTTTGCAGAACATAATAATCCCGGCATTAATAAATTCCTCACGGTCCACTCGTGGCACAATGCGAATCACCGCATATTCATATAGATGTTTTTGCGGCATTTTCAGCTTCAGTTAAAAATATTTCAGAATTTTTTATCCGGCATTTTAGGAATTCAGAATACATATTCCTGCTGTTATTTTCGAGCCATTGTTCAGGAAGCAAATTAATTACGCTGTCAATAAAATGGTCGGTAAGAAGAGTTTTAAATTCTGCATCCACCGTTTTTAATTCAGTAGCATATTTAATAAGTACATGGTCTTTAATTAGCGGAAAAGGTTTTTTGCAATTCTCCTTCCAGTCGGATGAACCATGATGAAAGTACAAAGAAGCGCCGTGGTCAATAAGCCATAATTCTTTTTTCCACATCAGCATATTTGTGTTTCGCACCGTTCTGTCAACGTTCATCAAAAGTGCATCCAGCCAAACAATTTTAGATGCTTCCAAAGCATTCGGAACTGTTACCTGCGGATCAAAAGTTATTGAACCCTGAAGATAATGCAAGCCTAAATTTAAACCTGCACTTGCTTTTAAAAGATCTTGAATTTCCTCGTCAGGTTCAGTTCGGCCAAAGGCCGGATCAACTTCTGCAAAAACAATTTCGGGAATTTTTAAACCGCATTTTTTTGCTATGCAACCTCCTATAAGCTCGGCCACCAAGGCCTTAACACCCTGGCCCGCTCCGCGGAATTTTAAAACATATTTGAATCCGTCATCAGCCTCAACAATTGCGGGCAGTGATCCTCCTTCACGCAATGGCGTAATGTACCTTTCAATATTTACTGTTCTTATAGATGTAAATTCCGGCATCAGTAAAGGTCATCAAGTTTCATTTTTAGATATTTAATCACCGCTCTGTGCGTACTGGCAAGAGAAATCGTAATACCTAAAACTATAATTATAGCAAACAAGATTAACAGGCCGGTGTTATCATGTAATATTTTAAAATCCGGAATTATATTTTCAATAATAGCAATGCTAATATAGATACATATTATAGCTATGATGGATGAAATAAGCCCGTTTAGAATTGCGCGTTTATTAATTGGTGCAGTAATAAATCCGCGGGTAGCGCCAACCATTTGCATTGTTTTTATTAAAAACCTGTTACTGTACATTGCAAGGCGAATAGTATTATCAATTGAAAACACCACTAAAACTGTAAGTATAAAACCTGCAATAAGAAATATAATCCCTCCGATTTTTACATATTTGCTTACTTTAGAAACAGTAGCAGTAGGGAAATCAAAATCATTTATCACTCCCGGAAAATTTTCCTGAAGTTGATTGGACAGGATATTCAAACTGTCTTGCTGAACATAATCGGCTTTTATATAAAAATCAACACTTTCAGGTAGCGGGTTAGCATCAATAATTTTTTTCCAGGTACTGTCGTTTTCCGCAGTATATTTTTCAAGGGCTTTTTCTTTATCAACATATTCAATTCTGTTGGCATAAGGAATTGAATTTATATACGATACAAGGCTGTCAATTTGTTTTTTAGAAGCAGTAGGAGAAAGGTAAGCATGAACCTGAATGCTTTCTTTAAGATAATCGCCTGTTTTTCTCACGTTTAGAAAAAACCAGCCTACTATTCCAAAAAGAAATAATACAAGTGATACACCAATGATTGCATAAGCATAAGTAGGTTTTCCTCTTTTTCCTGAAGCTTTTCCAAATTGTGCCATAAATCTTTTAATTTTTCAATGCCGACAAAAGTAAAGGTTTTTGAGCGGTTTGTTTTACATTTGCTGCCTTCAACTAAATTAATGTAAAGGCTTAATTATTACGGGTTCAGAATAAAATGTAACTTTTCATTCACAAGCTTTTTAGAAAATTATTTATGGATTACAATTTTAGAGAAATTGAAGAGAAATGGCAAAATGTCTGGAAAAAAAATAATGTATATAAAGTAGAAAACGATTCTGCAAAGAAAAAATTTTATGTGTTGGATATGTTTCCATATCCCAGTGGCGCCGGATTACATGTTGGGCATCCATTAGGATATATAGCAAGTGATATTTACAGCCGCTACAAACGTTTAAAAGGCTTTAATGTACTGCATCCTATGGGATTCGACAGTTTCGGCCTGCCGGCAGAACAATATGCACTTGAAACCGGCTGTCATCCCGCCGATACTACCGAAAAAAATATTTCTGTTTTTAAAAGCCAGTTAGAAAAAATTGGGTTTTGCTATGATTGGTCAAGAGAAATTAGAACCAGTGATCCGCTATATTACAGATGGACTCAATGGATATTCCTCGAACTTTTTAACAGCTATTTCTGCAACACTCAACAAAAGGCATTGCCAATTTCTGAGTTAATAAATAAGTACGAAACAAAAGGAGCTGTTCCAAAAAATGGATTGTTTAAAGAAGGCGTTCATTTTACTGCCGATGAATGGAATGGATATCCTGTTGAAAAACAGGCAGAGATTATTATGAATCGCCGCCTTGTTTATAGTGCCTATGGCGAAGTTAACTGGTGTGAAGCTTTGGGAACAGTGCTCGCAAATGATGAAGTTATAAATGGTTTTAGCGAACGTGGCGGCCACCCGGTTGTAAAAAAGAAAATGAAACAGTGGTTTTTAAGAACTTCTGTATATGCCGACCGGTTGCTTGCCGGCTTAGAAAAGGTTGATTTTTCTGAAAGCATGAAAGAAATGCAACGCAACTGGATTGGGAAAAGCATTGGAGCAGAAATAATTTTTTCAATAGAAAATTTAGATAAAGCAATACGTGTTTTTACAACCCGCCCTGAAACGATTTTCGGAGTAGATTTTTTGGTTCTAGCACCGGAACATCCTTTAGTGGCATCAATTACTTCTGCTGTGCAGAAAGAAAGCGTTGAAAAATATATTGATTATGTAAAAACCAGAAGCGACAGGGAAAGGATGTCTGAAGTGAAACAAGTTACAGGAGCTTTTACAGGTTCTTACGCTGTTCATCCAATATCTAAGAAAAAAATTCCTGTATGGATTTCAGAATATGTTTTACAAGGTTATGGCACCGGAGCTATAATGGCAGTGCCTTGCGGCGATCAGAGAGATTTTAATTTCGCAAAACATTTCAAAATTAAAATCACTAATATCCTTGGTGATAATTTTAATAATGAAGAAGCCAATCCTTCTTACAATTCAATTTTGCATAATTCAGATTTTTTAAACGGCCTTTCCATGAAAGAAGGCGCACAGAAAATTTTTGAATACATTTTAACTTCAGGAATTGGCTCAAGAAAGATTAATTACAAAATGCGTGATGCAGGCTTTAGCAGGCAAAGATATTGGGGCGAACCATTCCCTATTATTTGGATGCACGACATTGCAGTTCCTCTTGATGAATCAGACCTTCCTGTTTTACTTCCTCATGTTGAAAATTATAAACCCGGGCCAAACGGGCAGGGCCCTCTTGCAAATGAAACTGAATGGGTAAATTCTTTTTCCTCTTCTGCAAAACGTGAAACATCAACAATGCCGGGATATGCAGGTAGCAGTTGGTATTTTCTTCGTTATATGGACCCACATAACAACCGGGAATTTTGTAGCCGCAAAGCAAGTGATTACTGGAATCAAGTGGATGTGTATGTTGGCGGAACAGAGCATGCTGTTGGCCATCTGCTTTACAGCAGAATGTGGACAAAAGTATTGTACGATCTGGGTTTGATCGGATTTGATGAACCATTTAAACGCTTGGTAAACCAGGGAATGATAACAGGCAGCAGCCGACTTGCATACCGTTTCAGGGAAAATAAAAATATTTTTGTTTCTCTCAATAAATGCGAAGGTTTCTGTGCTAAATGGTTAATGGAAAACCGTTTTGATGAATGGGCTGATAAATTATCCGGTGAAGAAAGAAACTCTGAAAATGTAAATCAACTTGTTTGGAAACTTATTAACGACAGATTAAATGTTAAGGATTTTTTTGATCCTGTTCACGTGGACGTAAATATTGTTGACGGAGTTACACTTAATGTTGAAGCATTTAAAAACTGGAAAACTGATTATAAAAACTCAGATTTTATTTATGAAGATGACGGAAGTTTTATTTGCGGCACTGAGATTGAAAAAATGTCGAAGTCGAAATATAATACTGTAAACCCTGATGATCTTGTTTTAAAATACGGCGCCGATACTTTTAGAATGTATGAAATGTTTTTAGGCCCTGTAGAGCAGAGTAAACCTTGGGATACAAAAGGGATTGAGGGTGTTCACAGGTTTTTGAAAAAATTATGGAGGCTGTTTTATAATGAGAATGGCCCGGTTTTTACAAAAGAAGAACCCACAAATGCAGAATATAAAATTCTACATCGCACAATTAAAAAAGTTAATCACGATACAGAAACATTTTCATTTAATACAGCAGTAAGTTCATTCATGGTTTGTGTAAATGAACTAACTGAAGTTAAATGCCATAAAATAAAAATTTTAAAAGAACTTTTAATTCTACTTGCTCCTTACTGTCCGCACGTAGCCGAAGAATTGTGGCATGCATCAGGAAATCCGGGTTTTGTAATTGATGCAGATTATCCTGAAACAAATGAAAATTATTTGAAGGAAACATCATTCAATTATCCGGTGTCAATAAACGGTAAATTGCGAACCAATATAGAAATGCCTTTAGATTTTGAGAACGCGGAAATAGAAAATGAGGTATTGAAAAATGAAACAGTTCAAAAATGGATTGATGGAAAAGCAGTAAAAAAGTTTATTATCATAAAAGGAAAAATGATAAATGTGGTAGTTTAACAACTGCCGGAAAATTAAAATAGTTAATTTACATTAAAATCAAATGTAATGGAAATTGTTCCGGGGAAATTATTGAAAGGTGTTAACAGTCCGGCAGACCTTAAAAAGCTTAAGAAGGAAGAGTTGGTTCAGCTAAGTGCTGAGCTAAGGCAGTATATTGTAGATGTTGTAAGTGTGCATGGCGGCCATTTTGGAGCCAGCCTTGGAGTGGTGGAGTTAAGCGTTGCGTTGCATTACGTTTTCAAAACCCCATACGACCAATTGGTTTGGGATGTTGGCCATCAGGCATACGGCCATAAAATTCTTACCGGCAGGCGTGATAATTTTGTAACGAACAGAAAATATCATGGCCTTAGCGGTTTTCCAAAAAGAAGCGAAAGTGAATATGATACATTCGGAGTTGGCCATTCATCAACTTCTATTTCCGCAGCTTTAGGTATGGCAATGGCATCTGTTTATAAGGGCGAAGCCGACAGGCAGCATATTGCTGTAATTGGCGATGGTGCAATGACAGCAGGAATTTCTTTTGAAGCAATGAATCATGCAGGAATAGAAAAGAGCAATGTGCTTATTATTTTGAATGATAACTGTATGAGCATTGATCCTAATGTGGGCGCTTTAAAAGAATATCTTACCGATATTACTACATCACACACTTTCAATGAAATGAGGGACACTGTGTGGAAAGCACTTGGCAAACTACCGGTTGGCAAAAATTTCAGCAGAAGTGTAGCAGGGAAGCTTGAAACCAGTTTAAAAGGAATAGTTTCAAAAAGCAGCAATTTATTTGAAGCTTTAAAACTTAGATATTTTGGGCCTGTTGATGGCCACAATGTTATTAAATTAGTTGATATATTATCAGATTTAAAAAATCTTCCCGGCCCCAAAATCCTTCACATTAAAACTGTAAAAGGAAAAGGGTATGAGCTTGCCGAAAAAGATCAAACTAAATGGCATGCACCCGGATTGTTTGATAAAGTAACCGGCGAAATTTATAAGAAGAAATTTTCAATTCCTCAACCTCCAAAATATCAGGACGTATTCGGTAAAACCATTATAGAACTTGCAAAACAAAACCCCAAAATATTTGGAATAACACCTGCTATGCCAAGCGGATGTTCGCTGAAGGAAATGATGGAACTCATGCCCGACAGGGCTTTTGACGTTGGTATTTGCGAGCAACATGCTGTTACGCTTAGCGCGGGAATGGCTACTCAAGGCATACGAGTGTTTTGTAATATCTATTCATCATTTATGCAAAGGGCATACGATATGGTTATTCACGATGTTGCTATCCAAAATTTACCGGTAATATTTTGTTTAGACAGGGCCGGCCTTGTTGGCGAAGACGGCCCCACTCATCATGGTTGTTACGATATTGCCTACATGAGGTGCATACCAAATATGATTGTAAGTGCACCAATGAATGAATCTGAGTTAAGAAATCTCATGTACACTGCTCAACTTGATTCCACTGTTAATCCTTTTTCAATAAGGTATCCGCGAGGCGAAGGCGTTATGCCTGAATGGCAAACTCCTTTTACAGAAATTAAAATTGGTACCGGAAGAAAGTTGAAAGATGGAGAAGATATCGCTATTTTATCTTTCGGCCATCCCGGAAATTTTGCAGCGGAAGCAATAAGAAATGTAAAATCATCAGGCATCAATCCTGCCCACTACGACATGCGGTTTGTAAAACCTCTTGATGAAGAAATGTTGCATGATGTATTTGCTAAATACCATAAAATAATAACAATAGAAGATGGTACGGTAGTAGGTGGATTTGGTTCTGCTATACTTGAATTTATGGCGGCTCATAATTATTCAGCACATGTTGAAATTCTTGGAATACCTGATAGAATAGTAGAGCATGGTTCTCCTAAACAGTTGTATGAAGAAATTAAACTTGATGCTAATTCTATAACAGACACTATTAAAAAAGTGTATGCAATGGAAATAGAAAAAGTTCAAATTTAGTTTTCGGATGGCTTAATATGGCTAAAATCATCGGCAGTTAATTCCACAGAAATTTCCTCTTCACGAGAAAAATTATATTCTATAATGAAATTATTCCGGCCTTCGCCGATTAAAATATTCAGGTATTTCTGCTGAACCAGTTCTAATAGGTTAAGGAAGAAAAATATCGCGTGAACACGGTTTTCGCAAACCTCAAATATCTTTTCAAAAGAAAGTGTTTTAGCATTTTCAGCAAGGCCTAATAAATATGCTCTCACTTCCTCCATAGTGTAATTGTACTGGATAACAGTATGAACAGGACGGTGGTTTTTTTCATGCAACCGCAAGGCAACTTTTTCAAAAGCTTTCATAAGTTTAAATAAACTTATAGTTTGAATTTCAGTGCCTTCGCCGGCTTCTTCACCAATTGCTGAAAGTTCTTTCTGAAGGTTTCCCCGCTTTACCATCATCAATCTTTCTGCTTCCATTTCAGCCATTTTTAAAGATGCCTCCTTGAATTTTTTATATTCAAGAATTTTATCTACAAGCTCCTGCCGGGGATCTATTTCATTTCCACTTTCATCAAGGTCTTTTCGAGGCAAAAGCATTTTCGCTTTTATTCTCATAAGTGTGCTTATAAACAAAATAAATTCACTGCTCAGTTCCACATTGAGTTTCTCAGATTGATGAATATGGTCTAAAAAATCATTTGTTATTTTAGTGATAGGAATGTTGTAAATATCAAGTTCATCACGCTCAATAAAAAATAATAACAGATCGAAGGGGCCTTCAAACTGCTCAAGTTTAATTTGGTAGGAATTGTTCAACTTAAAAAATATTAAGCGCCAAAGTTATGATTTATAATTTCTTATACGGTACGAAAAACCGATGCCCATTTGCTGCATAATCTGCGGTGCAGGGCCTTTTTCAGGATTAACATTTAAAGTGTTATCATCATAAATAAGATCAACGGATATGTTGAATTTTATATATTTTGTTATATCTGCACTCAAAATGTTACTCCAGAATACATCTATATTTTCCGGTTCCGCATTATAATTACTGAACAGGTCGAGCCTTGATTTAAAATTGAATTTTTTACTGAAATCTTTATTAAAAGTGGCCGACAAAAACGCTCCTAATTCTTTACGGGCAGATTTATCAGGTGAAATTGAATACAGATGTTTTATTGAATCATCTGAAACTATTACCCAGCGGGCTGTTATCGGTGAAACGAAAACAGAAAACCCATCAAAAGGTTTATAATCCAAACCTAGCGACAAAAGCACATACATTGGCGCAAAACCTTTTGAGGTAAGCGTTGCCGAATCAACACCGGCAGCATTTTTTGAATAAGAATATCCCTTTGCAAACTGCGATCTGAAATTGAATAAGGTTGTTAAACTTAATTTTTTATGTAAGGCACAACCATATTTTGAAAGTATATCTATTCTGTCATTCGATTTCCTGTTTCCTAAACTGGATGTATTCACTATTCCATAAGCAAGGTCAACTGTATTATCCCATGAGTGTTTATCTTTTTGAAAATGGGAAAACAAGGACACCGCTGAATTTAGAGAAAATGAAAATTTATCGCCACCGGCAGACCAGTTACTTAATGAACCCTGATTGATATTTAAATTAAACTGGCCTCCGGTTTTCCAAACTTTTTTTATAGTGTCAGTTGGAATCTTCGGTTTATTTTGGCTTGCATCTTTAAGTTCTTTAACTGTTGCATCTTGTGCAAGAGAGTAATTGAAAAATGCAAGAGATAAAGTAATAAAAAATAATTTTCTCAATTCTTATTTTTTAAAGTATCACGTATTTCCATTAAGAGTTTATCTGTTGTTGAAGGCGCCGGTGGTGCAGCAGGTTCATCAGCTTTTTTCTTTTTAAATGATGTAAGAGCTTTGATAATTATGAACAAGACAAGTGCAACTATTAAAAATTTAATAACTGCCGCCAGAAAGTTGCCATATTTCACTGTTCCCCAAACAAGTTCATTTAAATTTTTAACATGAAGTTTGTCCATTACCGGGTTAAGTAATAAAGGAGTAATTACATCTTCCACTAAAGAAGATACAATTGCGCTGAAAGCAGCACCAATTATTACAGCAACTGCCAAATCAACAACATTTCCTTTTAAGGCAAATGATTTAAAATCTTTTAAAAAAC
>JAFDXB010000251.1 GCA_018268175.1 Bacteroidota bacterium
AAATTCTATAATGTGTTCGCGTTAACTTTACCTTGTTCTTTTGCTACTGTTTCCAAACTTTCAAAGATCTTTCTGAGTTACCTCAGCTCCCTTTTTTAATTGGGAGTGCAAAGGTAAACTCTTTATTCATTTAACCCAAAATATTTTTGAGCTTTTAATAAACTTTTTTTCAACCTCTCTCTCTCTTTTCCGCTCTCAAACAACTACCCTTTTTTTTAAGGGACTGCAAAGGTAATAACTCCGCATCTACTAAAAAAATAAAAATGAAAAAAGTGAAGATTTTTTTTTGAGAACTGCTGCTTTTTTTCAAAAGCGGAGCGCAAAGATAGGGTTAATAAATTTATAGGGCAAAAATTTCAATTCCTTTTAGCATTTCATTAGGATATAAAGCATATTAGTAATTTACCTCCATTAAGGTAAGGCCATGGGAAGGAACAGAAAAATCGGCCTTTGAACAATCCTTCGATAATACAATGGATTCAAATTCTTCAATAGAAATTAAGCCCCTGCCTACTTTAAGCATTGTTCCGACTAATCCTTTTACCATTCCTCTTAAAAATCTGTTTGCCTCTACTTCATAAATTAAAACCTCATTAAATTTCAGCCAGCGGCTTTTAAAAATTTTACAATTGAAAGTACGAGCTTGAGTGTGCTTTTTTGAAAAGGTTTGAAATGAACTTGTATGGAATATTACTTCTGCAGCTTTATTTAAGGATTCAAAATTTAAACTATAGGGGAAATAATATGCAACATCATTTAAAAAAGGATTTTTAAAATCGTATATTTTGTAGTGATATTTTCTGGACGTTGCATCAAACCGGCAATGTGCATCATTATCCACTTTGTGGATTTTTTTAATAACAATATCATTTGGCAAAATTGCATTTAGATGATAGACATCCTTTGATGGATTGGAAAGCTCATTTGTAATATCCATCTGAAAGAAATTGTTTATTGCATGCACTCCGGCGTCTGTACGTGAGGAGCCAGTCAATTCAATTTCACTTTTAAAATAGATTTTTAATGCCCTTTCAATTTCATCCTGAATTGTGTTGGCATTTAACTGTTTTTGAAAACCGGAATAGTTATCACCCCGATAGGCAACATTTATAAAGTACCTGTACATAATCAACGAAGCATTGCTTCAAATCTGGTAATGTAATAACTGTCCTTTAAATTAGATTTCAGCGAAGCAAAATTTTCCAGATCATAAACATGGCTATAAGCAGCATCGTAAAAATCATAGCGGCCTTTATCTGTAAAAAAAAGCATGGATAAATTCTGAATATTTGCTACTGAAAAACATTTCTTTTTAAATTCTTTTTGCGACGCCTGCACCATTCCTTCTTCAGAAGATTTCGATGCCATTTGCTTTCTCATTTTTAAAAAGTCTTTATCACTGGCAATATTTTTACATGTATTTGATGATTTTATTTTTATTATTTCTTCCGGTTCAGCAGCAACATTTTTTTGAGAGTCACTATTCTCAGTATTTGCAATTGTGGTTTCGGAAGTACTTATTTCATTGCCCGAAGGTGCAGGCATAAATACTGAAACAGTATCGTAACTAATTCCGTTGGCAACGATATAGATCATTTCTCTTCCGGAATTATTTTTTGAAGTGGAAAGCAATTTTACCTTTTTTAAATTTTTGTCTTGTGGCACTGAATTTTTATTCGAAGAAAGATCAGTATTCACAACTCCTGATAATGATTTAGTAAAATCATCAGTATTGTTGGCAGATTGTAATTCCTGCGAAGCAGAAGGTGTAGCCATAGTAACCTTCATTGAATTTAGATTAAAAAGCCCCCAGCCTGATTTTCCGAAATTTTTTATTAAATATCCAGCATCTTTTCCTGCAACTGTAAAAGATAATTTTTGTTTATCATATTCAGCTTTGGGGAAGCCTAAAATAAAAGTGTAATCTCCATCAGTAAGTTTAGGAATAATTAAATATCCTGTAGCTGAAGATTTTAATGTTGAAGAATTAATTTCAATATAAAATTGCTGCTTATTTTCGGTCTGCAAATAAACGAAGTGTTTATCCTGTGAAATTGCTTTCACACCAAATAAAATAAACAATGTAAACAAACCGAAGTAGTTAAGTAATTTCATAAAACAAAGCTAATATTTAAACATGATTTAATTATAAGTAAACAATATTATACCTGAATCTATATTTGCAAATACAATATAATAAAATGAAAAGAATTCTACTTGCCCTCATTTTGGCAATTTCATGTATTTCATTACATGCACAAAAAACGGTTTATCAGGATACAGCCTGGAAAAACATTTACCGTGGAACTCCTCAAAAAATTAATTCCTTAGTGCATACTAAGCTTGATGTGAAATTTGATTTTGAAAAATCTTATCTAATGGGCAAAGAGTGGCTTACTTTAGAACCTTACTTCTATGCTACAGATTCTGTAATACTTGATGCAAAGGGAATGCAAATTAATGAAGTAGCAATTATTAACGGCAATTCAAAAAAGGATTTGAAGTATCAATATGATGGTTTGCAACTTACAATTAAATTAGACAGGATGTATAAAGGGGGTGAGAAATACACTTTATACTTTGATTACATCAGTAAACCAAATGAATTTAAAACACAAGGCAGTGCAGCAATAACTGATGCAAAAGGTTTATACTTTATTAAACCTGAAGGCGGAAAAGTATATCAATTCTGGACACAAGGAGAAACAGAAGCAAATAGCGTTTGGTTTATTACAATTGATAAGCCGAATCAAAAAACAACACAAGAGATTTCAATGACTGTTCCCACAACTTGGACCACTCTCAGCAATGGTTTGCTGATTTCTAAAAAAGAAAATAAAGATTCAACAAGAACTGATAACTGGAAAATGGATCTTCCCCATGCGCCTTATCTTGTTTTTATGGGAGCAGGAGAATTTTCAGTAATTAAGGATCAATATAAAGGCAAGGAAGTTAGTTATTATGTTGAGAAAGAATATGCACCATATGCAAGAGGAATATTTGGGCACACGCCTGAAATGATTAAATTTTTTGAAGAAAAATTAAATGTACCTTATGTATGGCCTAAGTATTCGCAGATGGTAGGCCGTGATTATGTAAGCGGAGCAATGGAAAATACAACTTCTACCCTTCACGGAGAGTTTGCATATCAAAATAATCGTGAATTAGCAGATGGCAATTCATGGGAGTCCACCATTGCACATGAATTATTTCATCACTGGTTTGGTGACTTGGTTACAGCGGAGAGCTGGAGTAATTTAACCTTAAATGAAAGTTTTGCGAATTACAGTGAATATTTATGGAATGAATATAAATATGGAAAAGATTATGCGGATGCCGAAGGGTTTAAAGATATGCAGGGATATCTTTTCAGCGGAAGCGACAAAAAAGA
>JAFDXB010000252.1 GCA_018268175.1 Bacteroidota bacterium
CTTTGTCCAACCGCCATTTATCACAATAACCAATTTAAATGTTTCGGCTCCCAGCCCCGGAGGGGCGAAATATTTATAGCGATACATCAAATATTTATTCGAATATTTTTATGGCCCCATGCCAACGCCTGTAAACATATAAGAATGGATTTTAAACGATGCCATAGATATCGAACCAAATTTTATAATGCCAAAATCTCAAAATAATGTGTGCCTCCTTGCAAAATTGAAATTAAAATCCAGACTATAATGATATTACCAGTTTCTTTGATTTACAAAAAAGCTGCCTCGTAAATGAGACAGCCTTTTAAAAATTGTAAGTTGGGTAATAAAAAAACTCCCTTATAATTAAAGAGTTGTATCGTATTCTCCGTCCTTTGGCTTTAGAGTTCCTAAAAGGATTCTAACTAAATCAATAAGCGCCCAAATGCCTAAACCGCCTAATGTAAGTGTTTGAACTATTCCCTGCCAAGTGTAACCAAGGTAATAACGGTGAATTCCTAATCCACCCAAAAAGAAAGCTAGAAGAGCAGCTACAAGTTGGCTTTTGCTGCCGGCAGCAGAGCTAGCACTATTTGTAAGTTCTTTTGTTACCTTCTTTTGGTTTAATTTTAAAACAACTTTTTCCTTAAGGGTCAGCTTTTCGCCTTTTATAGTTTCTACTATACCTTTCAGTTCTTTAAAAGTTACTTTACCATCAGCGTTAGCTTGCTTGATTAAAACTGAAACACCTGTTTCTTTTGCTACAGGAAGCATTGTTGCGGCGTTTGCATTGCCAAGAAACATTACGGAACATACTGCTAGGGTAAGAATTGATTTTTTCATCTAAAATAGTTTTGGTTAAAACCGCAATATAACTCATCATACTATATTTTAACAAAAATTTTTAAATTTTTTTTAAACAATTAATAAATAACTACGATGAATTATTTAATCAGAACAATATCCAATAAAATTGATATTAACCAGTCCCTATTTTCATTTCAACACTATTTTCCTGCGTCATAATTTTCTGAACTACGATTTATATGTTTAAATGGAATTCCTAATAAAAATCAATTTGCATTTATATGTCTCTCCGATTTAATAAGATTATCCATCTGGAAAAAATCAATCAACCGTCATTTAAAATCCTAACCAATTTAAATATTTTGGCTCCCAGCCCCGGAGGGGCGAAATATTAATAGGAGCGATACATTCCAAATCCTTATTCGAATATTTTTAACCACAGTCCCGAAAGGCTATAAAATTTATCGAAAATAAAATGGCCAAAAAAAACTGCCTCGCTATGGAGGCAGTTATTAATCTAAAAAAAATCTAGGTTATAGTTTTACAATTTTTGAAACCTTACGGCTGTTACCGTTTATAACTTCAACCATGTATGTTCCCGGTTTTAAATTTTGACCGAAAGAAACAGTTTCAGATGCATTCATTCTTAATGACTGATGTTTCCTTCCTGTTAGGTCGTAAATATTAACCTGAACATTTCCTTTTACAGTTCCATTGATTTTTAAACTGAAAGAAGATGTTGATGGGTTTGGATAAATTGTATTTGATGATTCTTCAACAAAAATGTTATCCAGATTGCCGGTTTTGCCTGCCGGAACCTCGGTGCAAGATGCAACTTTTACGGAAAGTATTCTCGTAGATGATGCACGGCAACCGTTAAGTCCAACAACAGTTACATTTCCGCTTATTCCAATGTTATCGTATGTAACAGTTATAGAAGTTGTTCCCTGGCCGCTTACAATTGTTCCTCCTGTTGGAACAGTCCATTGAATATAATTAGAACCGCCCGGAGCTGAAGTTAAACTATAAGTAAATGTTCTTTCAGGGCAATTGCCTATTCTTTCTTCAGTAATAACTCCAGGGGCACCCGGATTTAGTTTAGAAAGTTTAAGCTCACGTGGTTGAGATATTCCGCAGTTTGTTTCTGCAACTACAGAAATGTTGCCTGAGTTGTATGCGGATGTAAACTTAACCTCAATGATATCCTGAGTTTCTGTTGATGTATGGTTAACAATTTCTGCACCTGCAGGAACTGTCCAGTTGTAAACAATATTTGCTGCACTTCTTGTTACTGCATAAATACCATTTTCACCTTGAGGTAAACCTGCACTTGGCATTAACAAACATGTATTTGTGGGGCCTGAAATTAAACCAGGAGTTGATGGAAGCGAACGGTTAACTGTTAAGCTTCTTGTTCCGCTAACACCGCAACCGTTAACAGCAGTAACTGTAATTGCACTTGTTACAAAAGAAGGCCCGAATGTAACCTTAATGCTTGTTCCATTGTTTTCTGTAATTGTTGCTCCTGCCGGAACATTCCATGCATAAGATGTGGCAGCAATTACCGGCTCAATTGAATATGTTGCTTCAAGAGAGTTGTTGAAATAAGGACAAACATCTGTTGGGCCTGTAATAGGACGAGGAGTCATAGGGAACTGCGCTGCTGTATAGAATACTCCAACAGGTCCCTCGCCGCAAGGTGTAACTGCAGTTGCTCTTATCTGCTTGTTGGCATATGCTCCATAAGTTGAACCAAATACAACTGTTATTGATGTTGTTCCCTGGCCTGAAACTATTGTAGCGGCCGGGCTAACAGTCCAGTTGTAGCTTGTAGCGCCGGGAACAGGAATTAATGTATATGTTAACGCTTCTGATGTTCCAAGGTATGGACAAACATTTACAATACCGCTAATTACAGGAGCTGTAGGAGCAGGTGTTTCTGTTACAACTGTAGTTGCAGAAGTTGCTGAACATCCGGCAGCGCTGGTAACTGTAACAGTGTAGTTTCCTGCCTGATTTACAGAAACAGAACGGCTTGTTGCGAATGAATTTCCTTCATATTTCCAGTC
>JAFDXB010000253.1 GCA_018268175.1 Bacteroidota bacterium
CGATTGTGTGATTTTAGATTTACGATTAACGATTTTCGATTGACGATTGTGTGATTTTAGATTTATGATTGACGATTGACGATTTTAGATTGACGATTTACGATAAGGGAAAATCCAAAATCAAAAAATCTAAAATCTAAAATCAAAAATCTAAAATCTAAAATCCAAAATCAAAAAATCCAAAATCCAAAATCCAAAATCTAAAATCTAAAATCTAAAAATCAAAAATCTAAAATCCAAAATCAAAAAATCTAAAATCCAAAATCTAAAATCCAAAATCCAAAATCTAAAATCAAAAAATCTAAAATCCAAAATCTAAAATCCAAAATCTAAAATCAAAAATCAAAAAATCCAAAATCCAAAATCTAAAATCAAAAATCAAAAATCCAAAATCTAAAATCAAAAATCTAAAATCCAAAAATCAAAAATCAAAAATCCAAAATCTAATAAAATCCCTTTAAATATATCTTATAAATATGCATTTTTGCATGAAATATGAAAAATTTAATTGCCGAATTGCAGTGGCGCGGAATGATTCAGGATATAACTCCCGGGACGGAAGAACAACTTTTAAAAGAAATGACCTCAGGATATGTAGGATTTGATCCAACTGCCGATAGCCTTCATATTGGCAGCCTGATACCTATTATCTTGCTTGTTCATTTACAAAAATTTGGTCATAAGCCTATTGCTTTGGTTGGAGGAGCTACCGGAATGGTGGGCGACCCCAGTTTTAAAAGTGAAGAAAGAAATATGCTTAGCGAAGAAACTCTTGCAATAAATATTAAAGGAATTCAAAAACAACTTGAAAAATTTCTAGATTTTAATTCTTCACTTCAAAACAGCGCAGAAATAGTAAATAATTACGACTGGTTTAAAAATATTTCATTTTTGGATTTTATTCGTGATACCGGTAAGCACATCACGGTGAATTATATGATGTCGAAAGACAGTGTAAAAAAAAGGCTGGAAGGCAACAATGGTATGTCTTTCACAGAATTCAGCTACCAGCTTATACAAGGCTATGATTTCTTTTGGCTAAATAAGAATAAAAATGTTAAACTTCAAATGGGCGGCAGCGACCAATGGGGAAATATAGTTACCGGTACGGAACTTATTCGACGAAAATCTGGCAGCAGTGCTTTTGCATTTACTTGTCCGCTATTAAAAAAAGCAGATGGCGGTAAATTCGGCAAAACAGAAAAAGGAAATGTATGGCTTGATGCGGAAAAAACTTCACCATATCACTTTTATCAATTTTGGGTTAATGCTTCTGACGAAGATGCAGAGAGCTGGATAAAAATATTTACTTTTCTCGGCAAAGCCGAAATTGAAACCCTTATAACTGAACAAAAAAATGATGCTTCAAAAAGAATCCTTCAAAAAAAATTAGCAGCAGAAGTTACGAAATTTGTTCACGGCGAAGCCGGATTGAAACAAGCTCTTGACACTACTGAACAATTGTTTCAATCGCAGAACAAGTCTGTAGAAGAGTTAACCATAGAAGAGCTTGAAAATATCGAAGGTATTGTGAAATGTATGGTAACCGGCGAGGCTGATATTATAACTATCTTAGTGGAAGGCGGAATTTTTACGAGCAAAGGCGAGGCGAGAAAAATGATATTAAATGGTGGATTAAGTGTGAACCGGAAGAAAATATCTGATGTTAATGCCATTATTACGCGAAGCGAATTTTTACATGGAAAATATCTTCTTGTGCAGAAAGGGAAAAAGAATTTTTATTTGATGGAGACTTCTAATTCCTTATGATTAATGTGTGAGAATTAGCAACGAATTCACGATTGAAACGTGAGGATACATTTAGAGCGACAGGAAAACACTAAACTACAGAAACCTGTTTTGCAACAACAGCTCCTTTTGAAACCTCAGGTATAAATTCACGTTCTCTAACTTTATAACCATTTCCTTTTTCGCAAAAATGAACCTTTAAGTTTTCGATGCTTATTGGGTTTCCATCGGGGATATCAGCAATGTTACTGTGCTTTATATCGTGGCCATCAATAATAACAACCAATCCGCTACCGATTGCTTCCATTTCATTTCCGTTTGTGATGAGCATTCCCGTATCTTCACCGAGCCCTATTCCTACGCAAGATGGGTTTGTTGCAACTGCTTGTGCCAACCGTCCGAACCTGCCACGTTTTTCAAAATGCGAATCAAAAATTACATCCCTCATAAAACTTAAGCCGGTGGTAATTTTCACTTCACCTTTTAAATGTGCCTTTGTAGCATCGCCCTCATAAATCATTGTATTGCTCATTGCCATTGCACCGGCAGATGTTCCGGCTACAACAAATGTTTCTTCATTTTTATAGCGATTCAAAATTGCATCAAGAAATTTTGTTCCTCCAAAAGTGCTTGTAAGGCGCATTTGATTACCGCCGCTAAACATTATAACATCGCTTTCCAATACTCTGTTGTAATATTCTTCATTCATTACGTCAGTGCGGTTGCGAATATTCATCAGCCCAACATCGGTACAACCTATTTTTTTAAAAGCATTCAGGTAATTTTCACCAACTTCCGCAGGAATCATGCTTGCTGTTGTAATAACTTCAATACGTGTGCCGTTACCTTTTGCTTCTTCAACAATGCGGCGCAATATTCCAAGTTCAAAAAAATTAAGATTATTTCGATGAATAACACCTCTTTCCAAATCGGTGCCCTTATCTTCGGCCCCGCCGATAGCTATAAGTTTTCCTTTTGCAAATTGCATTAATTGCTTTTTGTGGTTAACGCAAATTTAATGGTAAAAATTATAC
>JAFDXB010000254.1 GCA_018268175.1 Bacteroidota bacterium
CAAACTATAATATCAGTAATGTTACAAGTCTGAACCCTTTTGTAAGCCCTGATGTTACTACAACATACATTGCAACCTTTCGTGATAATTTTGGCTGCGAAGGAAAAGATTCTGTAAGAGTGAATGTAATAAGCAGGGTATCTCTCGATGCGGGCCCGGATACAACAATTTGCAGAACCGACAGTATTATTATTCCTGTAAGAAGTGATGGCTTAAGATATAACTGGACGCCTTCATCCGGCCTAAGCAGTGCAACCGATAAAAACCCTTTAGCCTTTCCGCTTGCGGCCTCTACTACCTATTCGGTAACTGCATCTGTAGGGAAATGTAACACTACCGACAGAATTACTATTAAAACAGTTCCATATCCGGTGGCACGTGCTTCTAATGACACATCTATTTGCGCAGGCAAATCAGTTACAATCAGCGCCTCCGGCGGAAGTATTTATCAATGGCGGCCCGTAATATACTTATCTAACCCAAACGCTTCTTCAACGCAAGTTGTAAGCCCACAGCAAAGTATAAAATATTTTGTGTCAGTAAGAGACACTTTCGGCTGCCCCAAACCGGTTTACGATACTGTTTTGGTAAATGTAGCAGTAATAGTTGCTGATGCAGGGCCAAGAGATACTTCTGTAGTTTTAGGGCAACCACTTCAATTATTTGCGACCGGTGGTACAAAATATGAATGGAGCCCTGCCACTTATTTAAATAACACCCGAATAGCAAATCCAATTTCTTTACCTCAAAACGATATTGAATATTCTGTAAAGGTTTCTGATAATAATAATTGTTTTTCGTTCGACAGCATTCGGGTACATGTATATAATTTACCTGCTGACTTATATGTACCATCGGCGTTTACGCCTGATAAGGATGGGCTAAATGAAACTTTTAAACCAATCCCTATTGGAATGCGGGCAATTACATTATTCCGTATTTACAACAGATGGGGCCAGCTTGTGTTCTCTTCCACAAATCCTGAAACAGGATGGGACGGAAAATTCAATGGTGTGCCACAATCGCCGGGAAGTTTTGTATGGATTGCCGAAGGAATTACCTACGATGGCAAGAAGATAAGTAAGAAGGGCAGTATGATACTTATTAGGTAGGTGTTCATAATATAAAAAAAGTTCATAAATTTAGTGCCTTACATCAGGTAATGAAACAGGCATTTACACTATTACTGCTTATAACTATTTCTCTTCCTGCTTTAAGTACCCACCTTATCGGTGGAGAAATGCGTTATGAATACATTGGTCCCGGCGCAACGGCGGGAACAAAAAAATATAAAATCCGGTTGCTGTTAATGCGAGGCCCTTCAGGAGCAACGTTTATTAATCAATACATAGTTGGAGTTTTTAACAACGATAACAATCAAAAAGTTAGAGGAACTGCTGAAAACCAGAACTGGGCTGCTGTTCAGGATTTTATAACACCAATTGCAGTTCCTATAAATATTTCACCATGTATTAGTTTTGCCCCTACACTTAATTATACTTATAAAACATATTCTTTTACAATTGAACTACCGGACAACAACTCCGGATACACTGTTGCATTTCAAACTTTTAGCAGACAAAACAGCAACAATGTTGTTGACAATTCAGGTGCAAATTATACTTGTATTATTCCCGGATTGAATCAACTTGCTGCAACAGAATTCGACACCTCACCTCAATTCAGTTTACCAATTTCAGTTATTTGCAACAGCGCGCCATTTACTTTAGATTTCAGCGCCACAGATGTGGATGGAGACTCACTTGTTTATAGTTTTTGCAATGCTTACGATGGTGGGGCTGCACCACAGGCCGATTTTCGAGACCCCGCTCCTCCACCATACAATTCTGTAACTTATAGAAACCCATATACTGCAGTTAAACCTTTAGGTAATACTGTAACAATAGATTCTCACACAGGAATTATTTCCGGTACGGCTCCATCGCCGGGTAAATACGTAATTTGTGTTTGCATTCAGGTTTTTAGAAACGGCAGATATATCTCTACACACCGTAAAGACCTGATAATAGAAGTTTCCGGCTGTATTAGAACACAGGCAATTCCGGATCCCGGGTACATAACTTGCGATGGGTTCAATATTCAGTTTAACCATAACAGTTCGGGTGCAAACACAGTTTATTGGGATTTTGGCGATTTATCTTCAAGCGGTGACACATCTCATTCCGACAACCCGGTTTATATTTATCCTGATACAGGAATATACACTGTAAAATTTGTTATCAATCGTGGGGAATCGTGTTCAGATTCTACAACAATTAAAATGGGTATTTATCCCGGGTTTTTCCCGGGGATGGAAGTCAACTCGCCATTTTGTGTTGGCGAAAGCATAAACTTCACTGACACAAGCAATACGCGTTATGGAAATATAAATACCTGGAACTGGAACTTTGGCGATCCTTCAACAAATGCCGATACCAGCCGATTGCAAAATCCAACATATACTTACAATTCGCCGGGCACTTACAATACACGATTTATTGTAACAAGCGATAAAGGCTGTATTGATACTATATTCAAATCTATTGTTGTTGCACCAAAACCTGTTATTAATATTCTGAATTCTGATACTTTATATTGTGGGCTGGACAGTTTGAAACTTTCAGCCACCGGCACAGGAAATTTTTCATGGGCGCCGAATACAAAAATAATTGGTGGCAATACAGCAACACCAACGGTTTTCCCCTCCTCGAATACCACGTATATTGCCACCCTCGAAAAAGCAGGCTGTATCTCCACTGATTCGGTGAAAATTAAGCCTGCCTTCGATTTTCAAACTGCTATATCAGCAACACCTGCAACTATTTGTCAAAAAGATACACTGCTTCTTGAAGGGTCCGCAAATTATCCTTCAACATGGTTGTGGTCGCCTTCTTCTGTTCTGGCTTCGCCAAACAACCGTACCACACGAGCTTTTCCAATGGCTACAACAACATTCAATCTTACCGGGAAATGGGGTAAAAATTGTGTTTCCTCTTCTACCATCACAATCCCTGTTAAAAATCTTGCAGTGCCACGTGCGGGGCCCGATACTGCATATTGTCTTGGCAGTGCCGGGGTGCAGCTATCTGCTTCCGGAGGAACAACATATAAATGGACACCTGCGGCAGGGCTAAGTGATGCTAATATATTTAACCCGATTGCATCTCCATTGAATAATACAACTTATGTAGTTTCGGTTGGGGTAGATGGTTGTACAAGAAAAGTAAATGACACTGTTGTTGTGCTGGCAAGAAAAAAACCATTGCTTTCAATG
>JAFDXB010000255.1 GCA_018268175.1 Bacteroidota bacterium
GAGGATATATTTTCACGCAGTGAATCAACCTTTATCGGAAAACAAAATGGAGTAAGTTTTTTAGGGTAGTTTATTACAATTTCACTGTTTTGAATACGCTGAAGCATATTTCGTAGCCTTACTTCATCCATTTGTTGATACATAACTTCATTATATGCCTGACGTAATAAAAGATTGTCGGGGTCGTATTCTGCAAATACATTAAAGAGCAATGAAGCAGAAGATTGAAGATGCCGTGCTTTAACCCTTAAATCTTGTTTTCCGGGAAATATCAATCCACCAATGGTGGCGATATCGCGGAATTTTCTTTTTGCCATTTCAGATGCGTTCACACTTTGCAAAATATGTTCGTAAAGATTATCTTCTGAAAAAAGTTCATATACGTTTGAGTCATCCAGCGGAATGGGAATATCGCTTAATAATTCAAAACCATAATCGTTCATTGCTATTGAAAAGGTAATTGGAATGATTTTACTAAGCCTGAATGCAAGCAACGCCGCCATAGCTTCATGAACAAGCCTTCCTTCAAATGGATACACAAAAAGATGAAAGCCATCTTTAGTTTCTATGTGTTCAATCAATAGCTGCCCTTCGGCAGGAATGGAAGATAATTTTTTTTGCAGATCGAACAATGGTTTAAGTTTTACAAGTTCTTCTGCAACATTTTTTGCTGTAAATGTTTTAGAAACTTCATTAAGTTTTTTTCGAAGCATGAAGCCAAGGTTTGAACTTAATGGCATCCTGCCGCCCGTCCAGTTGGGAAAAATGGCTTTTTGAGCTTTACTTTTTTTAACTACAGCAGTCATTTCCTTAACCATTACAAATTCTAAAATTCTTCCCGCCAGGGTAAAAGTATCTCCAGGCTTAAGTTTTGAAATAAAAGATTCCTCAATCATTCCGATATATGTACCTGTAAGTAATTTAACTTTCACCATAGGGTCACTAACTATCGTTCCTATGTGCATTCTGTGGCGCATTGCCATTTTTCGTGATGTTATTATGTAAAGCCCATTTACTATTTCAACTTTTTTAAAGTCGTCATAATAGTTTAATGCTTTGCCGCCTTCAGTTATAAAATTTAAAATGCTAATCCATTCCTCCGGAAGAATTTCTTTAAAGCAATTTGTTTTTTTTATTTCTTCAAAAATTATATCAGGGTAAAATCCTTCTGAAACAGCAAGAGTTGAAAGATATTGAATCAAAACATCGTAACATAAAACCAGTGGTTCTCTTTTTTCAATAAAAGAAAGTTCAACAGCTTCTTTCAATGCAGCGCATTCCATAAGTTCAAGGGAATGAGTTGGAAGAAAATAAATTCTGCTGGTTGCATCCGGCCTGTGGCCGCTACGGCCAGCACGTTGTAAAAAGCGCGCCACTCCTTTAGGCGAACCCACTTGCACAACCATTTCCACCGGCCTGAAATCAACACCTAAATCTAAACTTGATGTAGTTACAACAGCTTTAAGCGAGCCAGTATGCAATGCATCTTCAACCCAATCTCTAAGTTCTCTTTCAATACTTCCGTGATGCAAAGCTATAGCTCCTGCAAGGTCCGGTTCAATGTTTAGAAGTTGTTGATACCACTGCTCACTCATGCTTCGGGTGTTTATAAAAATAAGAGTGGTTGCATTATCTTTTAATACCGGCAAAATTTTATCTGCAAGTTTAATCCCTAAATGGCCGGCCCAAGGGTATTTTTCAATTTCATCAGGATAAATAGAAATTATATCGGTTTTTTTATGAAGTTTAGCAGAAATTATTTTTCCGGAGATTCCCAAAGGCTGCAAAATCACATCTCTTGCTTCTTCAAGATTACCAATGGTGGCTGAAATGCCCCAAACACAAAAGGGTTTTCGTTTGTTGTTAAACGTTGTGTTAAGCCCTGCAATTCTTGAAAGAGCAAGTTCCACTTGAACTCCTCTTTTAGAACCAATTAATTCATGCCATTCATCAACAACAAAAACCTGCAATGTTTTAAATATTTCAGGATAACCTTTGTTTGCCAGCATTAGATGGAGGCTTTCGGGAGTAATAATTAAAATTTCGGGCATTCGCCTTTTTTGCTGCTGCCTTTCGGCAGAAGACGTATCGCCGTTTCTTATACCAACTTTCCATGGAATTGCCATTTCTTCAAGAGCTTCAGCCATGGCCCTGGCAATATCTTTTCCAAGGGCTCTTAACGGCGTTATCCAAAGCATTTGCAAGCCGTTTGCGGTAAGGCTTTTGTAATTTTCGGGCTGTTGGTTTATAAAATTTATTACAGCGCCTAAAAACACAGAATATGTTTTTCCATAACCGGTTGGAGCATTTACCAAACCTGAATTTCCATTATAAATTTCTGCCCATGTTTCAACCTGAAAACCAAATGGGGATCTGCCATTTGACTGCAGCCATGATATTACATGTTTATAGCCCGGAGATGATTCAAAGTTTTTCATTAGCAGGCCGGAAATTTCTGTTGTAGTTTTTTAATATTTCTTTAAGGTCATCGAGGGTATTGATATCTTCCGGTTTTTTATCTTTCCTCCATCTGCTCATTCTCGGAAACCTTAAAGCAACTCCTGATTTATGGCGTTTACTTTCTGCGATTCCTTCAAAAGCAATTTCAAATACAAGTTCGGGCTTTACTGTTCTCACAGGTCCAAATTTTTCAATACTGTTCTTTTTTACAAAATTATCAACTTGAGAAAATTCAGCATCGGTAAGCCCACTGTAAGCTTTTGCAAAAGTAATAAGCCTTTCTCCGTCTTTCACTGCAAAGGTATAATCAGTATAAATATTACTTCTTCTTCCACTGCCTTTTTGAGCATATACCAAAACGGCATCAATTGTAAGTGGATCAATTTTCCATTTCCACCAGTTGCCTCTTTTCCTTCCGGTTTCGTATTGCGATGATTTTTTTTTAATCATTAAACCCTCACTTCCAAATTTTGATGATTGTGATCTTTTATCTTTCAACTCATTTAAAGATGAAAATTCAACCAAGGGCGAAATCTGTAATTGCGGAAGCGAAACTTCTTTAACTATCTTTTCAAGCAATATCCTTCTTTCAGAAATAGGCATGTGCCTAATGTCTTCACCATTATATTCCAATATGTCGTAAGCAACAAAACCTGCCGGTGATTCTTCAAGATGCTTTTTAGTTACGTTCTTTCTGCCTGTTCTTGTTTGTAAAACAGAAAAAGGCATAGGAATAAAACCTTCAGGCAAACATCTTATACATAGTATTTCACCGTCGAGAACAATATTATCAGGTAATTTAGTTTCTAATGCTTTCAATTCCGGAAATTCAGTTGTAATAAGTTCTTCACCCCGGCTCCAGATAAAAATTTCATTATTACGTTTTATAATTTGCCCCCTTATTCCGTCCCACTTCCATTCAGCCTGCCAGAGGTTTGGTGTAATTGATTGCAAAGTATCTTCATCAATTGCGTAAGCAAGATAAAACGGATATGGCTTGGAAATATCAGTGGTGCTGTTAAGCAATTGTTGAAGAGTTGTTGTTTCAGGATCCCAGTTTCCGGAAATACGTAATGCAATTTCAGAAGGAGGGCTGTTGTAATATGAAGCAAGCGCATTTACCATTGTTTTTTGCGAAACACCAATTCTAAAACTTCCGGTTATGAGTTTATTAAAAACAAAAATTTCAGATTTGTTCATTTCTGCCCAGCATTGAAGAACTTTTTCTTTTTTCGTTTGTTCCTCAACGTTATAAAGCGATCTTAATAAATTTATGTAATGTGAAAGAGTATGAGATGAATATATAGAAGAATCTTTTGCAGGAAGTAAAAGGGCAATTGTTTCGGCGAGGTCGCCGACAGTGTGGTAACTTTCCGAAAAAAGCCAGTGTTCCAGGCCGGCTAATTCAATACACCACGATGCAAGCAAAGTGGTACTGAGAGGCCGTCGTGGCCTTCTGCCTGTAAATATTGCAACAACCCAAATTTTATCTTCTTCTGCGGCGGTTGCCAAATATTCTTTTAAGGCATTTAGCTTATCTGTAGTTTTTGTGCTTGTGGCAAGTATCGCAACAAGTTGAGCAAATTCTTTCATTATTCTTCTTTTCCTTCTTCATCATCTGAAAAAGACGTTTTTACTTCTGCTGAAAACAAACCTTTTTCATTCAGATATTTTGTGAGAACAGATTTAAAACCATGTGTGGTAAAAACCTTTTGGGCACCGGTGGCATTAATTGCTTCAAGCAGCCCGGGCCAGTCTGCATGATCACTTAATACAAAACCTGCATCAGCATTTCTTCTTCTAACATTTCCTCTAACCTGCATCCATCCGCTGCATACAGCTTTTTTATAAGGTTGAAATTTTTTCAGCCATGATGTATTTTCTGCCGATGTTGGTGCAATTACTATACTTGATTTGAGATCTTCTTTTTTTGTTTCAGAACTGATTCTTGTTATAGCCGGCAAGTTGTGTCCTGAATTTATGAGCGTTTCGTTAACATTACAAACAGCACCATGCCCAAAAATTTTAATTCCTGTTTTACTTAGCGGTATTAATACTCTTTGCGCTTTACCTAAACTGTATGCAAATATTATTGAACAAAAACCTTCAGAGTTATTTTTTAAAACCCATTGGAATAAGTTATTATAAATTATTTCTTGTTTCTCCCATTTGTAAATGGGAAGAGCGAAAGTAGATTCTGTAATAAAATTGTGGCATCTTACAGGTTCAAATTTTCCGCTAATACCATCATTTTCGGTTTTAAAATCGCCGGTAAAAACCCAGATTTCGCCTTTGTATTCTATTCGCACTTGTGCAGAACCAATTATATGCCCTGCGGGATGAAGAGAAATTTTTACACCATTTATAAATACCGGTTCGTTAAAGTTGTAAGATTCCACATTAATATCTTCACCAAGGCGAAGTTTTAATAATGGTTTGGTGTCATGAGTGCATAAATATTTCTTGTTTCCCGGCCTTGCGTGATCGGAATGTGCATGTGTAATTATTGCAGAATCAACAGGCTTCCAGGGATCAATATAGAAATTTCCCTGAGCACAGTATAGCCCTGAAGATGAGAAAGTTATTAAAGCCATGGCATCTTAAATGCATTTTTTGCACCAAAGTGCTAAATATTTAACCTTTATTTCATGTTTTTCTTTAATTTAGAGCCCTCATTTTACCTTACAATATTTAATATGAAGAAATTTTACACGTTATTGGTGTTACTCACCTTTACATTTTCTGCATTTTCACAAAAAAATTACTTTTCAGACCTACCCGAATCTACTGTTAAAAGTGTACCGGGTGATCGTTTTGTGGTGCCTTCAAAAGCAAGGTTCACTAAAATAAATTCTGCGGAATTAAGAAATTTCCTTTGGTCATTACCATCGGTTTCTCAACTTGGCGGCAGTAATGCAAATGCACCATTAATGATTTTACCTCTGCCCAACGGGCAAGATGCGAAGTTCAGAGTTTGGGAAAGCACGGTTATGGAACCTGGATTAAAAGCAAAATTTTCTGAAATCAGAACTTTTACAGGGCAAGGTGTTGATGACCCAAGAGCAACATTAAAAATGAGTTATGATCCTTATTTTGGATTTTATGCTCAGGTACTTACACCAAATGGAATATTTTATATAGATCCGGCAATCAATCTTAATGTAAATTTTTATCAGAGTTATTACAGAACAGATTATGTAAAAAATGATAATTACACCTGTTATGCTCAGGATGAATCACCTTTTGAAAATGCCGTTGGTAATACTCAGGCTTCGGGCCCATGCCGCGGCACATCGCTTTTTAAGTATCGTATTGCAATAGCTTGTACAGGTGAATATGCCCGTGCTGCTGTTGGTAATAATAATCCTACTGTTGCTCAAACGTTAGCTAAAATAGTTATTTCCTTAACCAGGATTACCGGAGTGTACGAATCTGAATTATCAGTTACTTTCAGTTTAATAGATAATGAAGAAAGTATTATTTATACCAATCCTACAACCGATCCGTTTACAAACAATAATCCTGGCGCTTTAATCGGCGAAAGCCAAAATGTAATTACTGCTGCTATAGGCTCAGGAA
>JAFDXB010000256.1 GCA_018268175.1 Bacteroidota bacterium
AATCGTAAATCGTCAATCCTCACCCCCTTCTCCCTTTTTCTCCTCCTCCAGTTCCACCTCTTTTATTTGGGCTGTCAATCTTTCGCTTTTCATACCTACTCTTATAAAACCAAACAAACTCATATACACATTTGCTATCCAAACTAACGAAAATCCGGCTATCAAAACTCCTCTCCAATCATCATATATTAATTTGTAGCCCGTAATTATCAGAAAGAAAATTGTAACATAATGACTGAAACAATATTCACAAGTAAACAAATAGAAAAACTTCCGTTCAAGTAACTTATTGCAAGTTTTTGATTTTCGGATACAAAATTCACGAGGTTCGCGAAAAACTTCTTCATGAGTTACTGTCCATGCAATACATGCTATTGGTATTGCAAGCAAAAATAAATTTGTAATCATAGAACCATTTATCATTTATTTAAACTCTTAAAGTTCAATTTCTTACTTTTATACCCGTAAAATTTATTCAATATGGGTTATTCAATAAAATTAACTGGTATGGCTATTATAGCTTGTTCACTTTTTGCATGCAATAACAATACCGCAGAAAAAAATAATGTTACAGTAAAAGATTCTGTGATATCTAACAATAATGCGGCCGATTCTAATTTTAATGTTAACGCCGAAGCGTTTGCCGACCTCCAAATATTAAGATATCAGGTTCCGGGATTTAATGAATTGTCGTTAAAACAAAAACAGCTCGCTTATTACTTATCCGAGGCAGCAAACAGTGGCCGGGATATTATTTATGACCAACTTGATAAAAACGGCCTTCTTATTAGAAAAACTCTTGAGGCTATTTACGAAAATTATAAAGGTGATAAAAATGATCCTGAATGGAAAAAATTTGAAGAATACTGCGGAAGATTTTGGTTCAGCAACGGTAACCATCATCACTATGGAAATGAAAAATTTATACCTGCATGCAGTTTTGAATATTTTTCTACAATCCTAAAAAATACTGATGCTAACCTCCTGCCCAAAAATAATAATGAAACAACCGAAGAATTTCTTAAAAGAATTAAACCTGTTGTTTATGATCTTTCTTTTCAGCCTAAACTTGTTAACCTAACCGCAGGAATTGACAACGTTAAAAATTCATCTGTTAATTTTTATGAAGGAGTAACGCAAAAGGAAGTTGAAGACTTTTATTCAAAATTCAGCACTGAAGGTGATGCACCTTCGTGGGGTCTGAATTCAAAGCTGGTAAAAGAGAATGGTGTTATAGCAGAAAAAGTTTGGAAAGTTGGTGGTATGTATTCAGCAGCAATCGAAAAAATTGTTGGCTGGCTCGAAAAAGCTTCTTCAGTTGCAGAAAATGCTCAGCAGAAAAAAGCACTGGATCTTTTAATTCAGTACTACAGAACCGGTGATTTAAAAACTTTCGACGATTACAGCATAGCATGGGTTGATGATGTAAACAGCAGGATTGATGTTGTTAACGGCTTTATTGAAGTTTACAAAGATCCTATTGGCAAAAAAGGAAGCTTTGAAAGTGTTGCCTCAATTAAAGACCTTGAAGCTACAAAACGGATAGAGGCAATTGCCAAAGAAGCCCAATGGTTTGAAGATCATTCTCCACTTATGGAAGAACATAAAAAGAAAGCAGTTAAAGGTATTACTGCAAAAGCAATAATAGTTTTTACTGAAAGTGGCGATGCTGCTCCTGCAACTCCAATAGGTATTAACCTGCCAAATGCCGATTGGATACGAAAATCTCATGGTTCAAAATCTGTTTCACTTAGCAATATTATTCATGCTTATAACACTTCAAGCGCTAACAGCGGCATGCTTGAAGAATTTGCATTAAACGATACGGTAAGAGAAAGAATGCAGAAATATGGTAACCTTGCAAGCGACCTGCATACAGATATGCATGAATGTATCGGGCATGCCAGTGGACAAATAAATGCCGGTGTTGCTACTCCTGATATAACACTAAAAACTTACGCTTCTACTCTTGAAGAAGCAAGAGCTGACCTTGTTGCATTGTACTTTATAACCGATCAAAAACTAGTTGACATCGGTGTTTCACCTTCGGTGGAAGTTGGTAAAGCAGAATACGATAGTTATATGATGAACGGACTTATGACTCAACTTGTTAGAATTACCCCAGGGCAAAATATTGAAGAAGCTCATATGCGTAACAGACAATTGAACGCAATGTGGGCTTATGAAAAAGGTAAAAAAGATAATGTAGTTGAATTTGTAAAACGCGATGGAAAAACTTACATAAAAATTAATGATTACAATAAATTGCGTGACCTGTTCGGCCAACTGCTAAGAGAAATTCAAAGAATAAAATCTGAAGGTGACTATGCCGCTGCAAAAGCCTTAGTTGAAAATTATGGAGTTAAAGTTAATCCCGCAATTCACAAGGAAGTTTTAGAACGTTATAAAAAATTAAATATTAAACCTTATAAGGGCTTTATTCAGCCGAAATTAATTCCCGTAATGGATGGTGATAAAATAACTGATGTGAAAATAGAATACCCGGAAAGTTTCTTTTCTCAAATGATTGAATTTGGTAAAAAGTATGCTTTTCTTCCGGTGAAAAATTAATTCTTTATATCAACAAAATTAAAAGCGTGAATTTTTTTCACGCTTTTTTTTCTTATTAATCATTTCATTATTTTAATTTATTCACTTCGTGTGAAACCCGATAGAGTTGCAGTAAAAATGCCTCTTTCACGTTTTTTTCCAAATACTTTCCAATCACCGTTGTATCGTATTAGTTTAGGTACAATCAGGTCTTCAAAATTCTCCATCTCCACTTCCATAGAAACTTTAAAATCGTATAAGCCTGCATCATAGCTTAAATCGTAACTGCGGCCGGTTATAGAAAAATCTTTAACATCAAACCATGTTACCATTTCATTAATAACCACTGATGAGCGTTTCCCTTCTTTTACTTTTTGTTTAAATACAAAGCATTCCTTTCCATTATGCAATTCAACATCAATGTTCATATCATAATTTCCGGACATTGTTTCACTGTATAATTCTGTTTTCTTTCCCATAAAAGGAATACCGCTGATTTTACCGCCGGGGTTAAAAAATAATATTTTAAGTTGCTCTTTATGTTTCTCAATTCCCGACTTACCGGCAGTTGAAAAATTTACATCTCCAACAATATTTGTTTCACCGCAAATTTTTCCCTTAGTAAAAAACAAACCTGCATACATGTTTGCAGTATAATAATTATAGCCGCCATTTGAATCAAAAAAATCACCTGAAGTTTTTTCATCCAAAATCTCCATTGTCCTGCAACTATCTTTTCGTACCTGATTTGTTTTACTATGATAGTATGCTTTTACTTCTCCATTTTTATCAAGCATCCTTATATCATTAATTGCTGAAAACCCAAGTATTCTAAGGTTTTTAAAGGCTTTATAAAATGATGTGTCTTCCTGTAGCCGCTTTATGAACGACGGGATATCCATATTCTTTCCCACAACTACTTCAGAAAGAGTAACAACATTTTTATTTAAATAGAAAGTGTCTTTTTGAGAATATACATTGCCTGCCCACAAAATGAAAAATATAAATATCAAATTTTTCATGTAGCTGTTACAGATTTATTTTGGAAATGTCATCTTGTAATCAACGCGTATCTTTCCTTTAGAAATATCATCAAGTTTACGTTTTAATAATGTTTTTTTCAAAGGTTTTAGATGATCTATAAAAAGCTTACCGTCAATATGATCATATTCATGTAAAATTATGCGTGCTGTAAGCCCATTAAAGGTTTTTATGTGCTCCTTGAAATTTTCATCAACATATTTTAACGTTACCGTTTCGGGACGCATAATATCTTCTCTGATTTTTGGGATGCTCAGGCAGCCTTCATTATATGACCAGTCATCTCCGTCGAGTTCAACAATATGAGCATTTATAAAAACTCCTTTATAACCGGGGTCATCTGGATAAATGCCCTTCTCATCTTCATCCTGATCACGAAAAATCTGTTCGCTGTCCATTACAAATATTCTAACAGGAATATTAACCTGAGGCCCAGCCAAACCCACACCATTGCTGTTATACATGGTTTCCCACATATTTTCTATTATTGAATTAAGGTTTGGATAATCGGCACTAATGTCCTCACAAACTTTCCTTAAAACAGGTGCACCGTAGGCTACTATAGGCAAAATCATATTAAAAAAAATAAATGCAAATATACTAAATCAGCTGTTGAGGGATTCCATAAATTCTTGTAAAATAATGGTTGCAGCTATTTCATCAACAATTTTTTTATCTCTTCTATCCTTCTTTTTCATTCCCATCTGAAGCATCGCTTCTTTTGCCATTGATGAGGTGAATCTTTCATCTACAGTGACAATCTCAAGCTTGGGAAAATTTTTTTTAAGTATCCTTATTGCTTCTGTGGCAGGCGCAGTTCCATGCGTATCGCTACCATCCCAGTTTACAGGTAAACCAATAATAATTTTTTCTACCTCCTCAGTTTTAAAATAATTTTTTAAAAATGGTATTAATTCCTGAGAATGAATTGTTGTTAAACCCGTAGCAATTAATTGCAATGGATCTGAAACAGCAATACCTGTTCTTTTTAAACCGTAATCAATTGCTAATAACCTCGCCATTTTAAAAATATATCAATAATTACAAATGTCGCAAAAACCACAGAAGCTATTCCGTTTGCGGTCATAAACGCTAAGTTAACGCGCCGCAAATCATTTGGCTTTACAATGCTGTGCTGATAAAAAAGCATCCCTGCAAAAATAATCCAGCCTATTATAAAAGCAATTCCGCCACTGCCTAAAAAACCCGCTGCAGTTACAAAGGCAAGCGATATCACATGCAATAATGTTGAAAATAACAATGCATTTTTTCTACCCATCTTTACAGGAATTGAATGCAATTTTTGCGATTCATCAAATTCTACATCCTGCATTGCATAAATAATATCAAAACCGCTTACCCAAAAAATAACTGCAAATGAATACATTAAAGGAAGCCACGAAAATTCGCCTGTAACAGCTATATATGCACCAATTGGTGCCAGGCTTAGGCCTAAACCCAAAACCAGGTGGCACAAAGAAGTAAACCTTTTTGTGAAACTATAAAACAGTATTACAAATAATGCAATGGGCGATAAATAAAAACAAAGCTTGTTTATAAAAAAGGTAACAGCGATAAATAACAGGCAATTAACAACAGTAAATATCAAGGCATTTTTTGCAGATATAATTCCCGAAGGAATTTCACGAATTGCTGTTCTTGGGTTTAGGTTATCATAGTGGCGATCAAGGTACCGGTTAAACGCCATTGCTGCACTTCGTGCGAAAACCATACAAAAAATTACGAGTATAAACTTGAGCAAAAAATCATGACCGGTTTCGTGTTGCACAGCTCTCATTCCAAGAAAAAAACCAATCAAAGCAAATGGCATTGCAAAAATTGTATGTGAGAATTTAACAAGAGAAAGGTAATTCTTCATCAAACCGTTATTTTTTTACAATATGTGAACGAATCAATTCCCATAATACTACAGCTGCGGCACTCGCAATATTTAATGAATGTTTTGTTCCAAACTGTGGAATTTCAATGCTGCCGTCACACAGCATAATTGTACTTTGTTCAACTCCTGAAACTTCATTGCCGAAAATAACCGCTACTTTTTCATTTGTAACATCAAATGTTTCCAAAGAAATGCTATCTGTTGTTTGTTCAGCAGCATAAATTCTGTATCCCTCATTTCTCAAAAATAAAATTGCTTCTTCGGCATTATTAAAGTGCATCCAGTTAACTGAGTCTTCTGCGCCTAAAGCAGTTTTTTTAATTTCTTTATGAGGTGGTTGTGCGGTATAACCTGTAAGAAATACTGATTGAATTTTAAAAGCATCCGCTGTGCGGAAAAGGCTGCCAACATTATAGGCGCTTCTAACATTTTCAAAAACAGCTATTACCGGAAATTTATCTGCTTTTCGAAACTCTTCAACCGATTGACGATTTAAAGAATCCATTGATAATTTCTCCATAAATCAGGATGTAACCAGCGCCTGCTGTTGTTTTTGCTCTGAGAAAATTTTTGCAGCAGAAACGAGTGAAACAAAAAGTGGATGAGGGTTTTCAACTGTACTTTTTAATTCAGGGTGATATTGAACTCCGATAAAAAATGGATGATCATTAATTTCTACAATTTCTACAAGGCCGCTTTTAGGATTTTTTCCGCTTGCTATCATGCCCGCCTTTTCAAAATCTTCCAAGTATTTATTATTGAATTCCCAACGGTGCCTGTGCCTTTCGCTTATAAGCGTTTTTCCATAAATTTTATGTGCAAGAGTTCCTTCCTTTATAACGCATTCATAAGCACCCAAACGCATTGTCCCTCCTTTCTTTTTAATTTTCTTTTGCTCTTCCATCAAGGCTATCACAGGGTTTGGGGTTGATGGGTCAACTTCTGTTGAATGAGCATCAAGCCCTATTACGTTTCTTGCATATTCTATTACAGACATCTGCATGCCCAAGCATATCCCAAAAAATGGCAGTTTGTTTTCGCGTGCATATTTCACAGCAGTTATTTTTCCTTCAACACCTCTTGAGCCGAAACCGGGCGCTACCAATAAGCCATCGAGGTTTTTTAGTTTCTCAGCCACATTTTCTTCAGTAATAAATTCACTGTGAATGTTTACAATCTGCACTTTGCACTGATTTACCGCACCTGCATGAATAAAAGCTTCAAGTATGGATTTATAAGCATCTTGCAATTCAATATATTTTCCAATAAGGCCTATGTTAACCTTGCTTTTTGGGTTGTTAAGTTTATCAAGAAATTCGCGCCACTTAAACAATTCGGGAGCTGAATATCCATTTATACGGAGCTTTTTCAATACAATTCTGTCAAGGCCTTCATTAAGCATTTTAAGAGGCACTTCATAAATTGTTCCTGCATCCATTGCTTCAACAACAGCATCAGGTTTTACATTACAAAACAATGCAACTTTTCTTTTTACTTCATCCGGAATCGGTTGTTCAGTGCGGCAAACAATTATATCGGGACTAACACCTTCCTGACTTAACAATCTTACGCTATGCTGTGTGGGCTTGGTTTTAAGCTCTTTTGCAGCTTTAAGGTAAGGTATAAGTGTAAGGTGCACAACAAGACAATTCTCTTCATCCATCTCCCATTGCAGTTGCCTAACTGCTTCAACAAAGGGAAGGCTTTCTATATCACCAACAGTACCTCCGATTTCTGTAATTACAATATCATATTCTCCTGATTCGCCGAGTAAAAGCATACGGCGTTTTATCTCATCAGTTATATGAGGCACAACCTGAACGGTTTTTCCAAGATATTCACCCTCGCGTTCCTTATTAATAACAGTTTGGTAAATGCGCCCCGTTGTTACGTTGTTTGCCTGCGATGTTGGTGTATTTAAAAACCTTTCATAATGGCCGAGGTCAAGGTCGGTTTCTGCTCCATCATCAGTTACGTAACATTCTCCGTGCTCGTATGGATTAAGTGTGCCGGGATCAACATTTATATAAGGATCAAATTTCTGAATTGTAACTTTCAATCCCCTGCTTTGCAACAATTTTGCAAGTGAAGCAGCAATAATTCCCTTTCCTAACGATGAAGTAACTCCGCCCGTAACAAATATGTATTTGGTCATTTTCTAAAATTTGCTATTTCAAAAAAAATGAAAACCAACTAATTGGTTTATAATGACCTGCTATGAATAAAGTTTGAAGGTCGTGCAAAGATAAATCTTTTTACCGGGCTTCTTTCTTTTTTAAATAATTTCTAACGTAATCATCAATTCCTTCTTCTAATGAATAAAATTTTTCAACATATCCTGCACTTCTTAGCTTGTTCATATCTGCTTCTGTAAAATACTGATATGATTCTCTTATATCTTCCGGCATATTAATATATTCAATATTTGCGGGAATATCTAAAGCCTTAAATGTAGATTTTACAAGATCATTGAAACTGCGTGCCTTGCCTGTTCCTAAATTATATAAACCTGAGGTAACTGAATCCGCATTTTTCATTAACCAATAACAAACTTTAATTACATCTTTAACATATATAAAATCCCGAAGTTGTTCTCCATCTCTGTATTCCGGCTTGTGCGACTTAAATAATTTCACAAAGCCATTTTTTAAAATCTGATTGTAACTATGAAATATCACACTTGCCATTCTTCCTTTGTGATATTCTTTCGGGCCGTAAACATTAAAAAATTTCAAGCCGAACCAATGTGGCGGTTGCTCATCTTCTTTTTTATTTAAAGCAATTTTATCAAATTCATTTTTGGAAATGCCGTAAGGATTCAAAGGTTTTAAATATTCAACAATTTCATGACTGTCTTTATATCCAAGCTCTCCTTTTCCGTAAGTAGCTGCAGAAGAGGCATACACAAGTGGTATTTTATTTTCTGTACAGTAATTCCAAACCTTTTCAGAATATTCAATATTTAACCTGCGGTGAATTTCATAGTTAAATTCAGTGGTATCTGTTCGTGCACCTATGTGAAAGAAAAAATCAATTTTGGGTTGGTTTGATTTCAACCAATCAAATAATTTATCTCTTTCTATTGCAAAAGAAAATTTTAAGTATTTATAATTTTCTTCTTTTTCAGGATGTGAAAAATCATCAACCAATAATAAATTTTCATAGCCTTTGCTATTTAAAAATTCAGCAAGGCAACTGCCTATAAAACCTGCAGCACCGGTAATAACTATTTGTGAATCCATATCAGATTGAATTGTTAGAAGTCATAATTTTTCCAATTGCATTTTCATAAATGTCTTTCCAGAAAAAAATATTTTTCCATTCGTTTGCATCTACAGTTATATTTCCCGATGAAACATTGCCTATAAATGCAGCCGGGACATTTTTGGATTTCATTGTTTCTTCAAAAACTGTTGCATTTTGTTCTGAAACTGTTACAACCGCCCTGCCCTGGCCTTCTCCAAACCAAAAAGCATCTTTTCTGTAACCTTCGGTTGAAGAAACCTCAAAGCCTAAATTTCCGGCAAAGCCGCATTCAAGCAAGGTTACAAAAGCACCTCCCTCACTTACATCATGGGCAGAGTTTATAAATTTATTCTCTATTAAATAAAGAACAGTTTGTTGAAAATTATATTCTTCTTCAAGATTAAAGTAAGGTGCCGGAGTATTTTTTATTTTTTTAATTTTATCAAGGTATTCAGAACATGCAATATCGTCTGTAATTTTCCCGACAATATAAATCCTATCGCCTTCAGATTTAAAATTCAGCGTCATTATATTTTGCGGTTCTTCAATTAATCCCACCATTCCTATTGTAGGTGTCGGGTACACAGGCCCTTCGGGCGATTGATTGTAAAAACTTACATTGCCACCTGTAACCGGAGTGTCAAATTTCCTGCAAGCATCACCCATTCCCCTAATTGCATTTACAAACTGATAATAAACACCCGGATCGTAAGGGTTTCCAAAATTCAGGCAGTTAGTAACTCCTAAAGGTGTGCCACCTGAACACACAATATTTCTTGCTGCTTCAGCAACAGCTATCATAGCACCTTTGTATGGGTCTGCATAAACGTACCTGCTGTTACAATCTGTTGTTAGGGCAAGTGCTTTTTTGGTAGGTTTAGCTAACACAATTGCAGCATCTGCAGCGAAATTAGTTGAAACAGTACCTGCGCCTACCATGCTGTCGTATTGCTCATAAATCCATTTTTTGCTTGCAATATTTGGAAGATTTACAAGTTGTACGGCAATTGCAAAAAGGTCTTCCGGAACTTCAATTGCAGAAGGGTCAAAATTTTCTAATAAATCAAGGTAATCAGGCTTCTTAAATTCACGGGAATAAACAGGTGCACCGCCGCCTAATACAAGTTCTTCTGCAGGAATTTCAGCTTCCTTAATATCATTATAATAAAATCTCAAAATGCCTGAATTATTCACTACACCAATATTGCTGCATGGTATATCCCATTTATCAAAAATTTGTTGAACAATATTTTCTTTACCTTTTTTAGCAACTATAAGCATCCTCTCCTGGCTTTCACTTAAAAGGAGTTCCCATGCTTTAATGTTAGACTGGCGAACAGGTACTTTTTCGAGAAAAATATCCATACCCGAATTGCCTTTAGCGCTCATTTCGGCGGTGGAACAAATTATTCCGGCTGCGCCCATATCCTGCATTCCAACTATGGCATCCGTTTTTATTAATTCGAGGCATGCCTCGAGAAGTTTTTTCTCCTGAAACGGGTCTCCTATCTGCACAGCAGGAAGTTCTTCAATGCTTTCTTCAGTTATTTCCGCACTTGCAAATGAGGCACCACCAATTCCATCTTTGCCTGTAGCACTTCCAACAAAGAAAACTGGATTACCATTTCCTTCTGCCGTGGCAGAAACGGTTTCACCATTCTTTACAATACCAACACTCATTGCATTAACAAGAGGATTAGTATGATAACAGTCTTCAAAATATATTTCGCCGCCAACTGTAGGCACACCAAAGCAATTTCCGTAATGGCCGATTCCTTCAACAACTCCACGCAACAAATGGCGGGTTTTGGGGTCGTTAATATTTCCAAAACGCAGTGAATTTAATGAGGCAACAGGCCGTGCACCCATTGTAAAAATATCTCTGTTTATTCCGCCAACACCTGTAGCTGCGCCTTGAAAAGGTTCGATTGCAGACGGATGATTATGAGATTCAATTTTAAATACAACACCATAGCCATCGCCAATATCCATCAAGCCTGCATTTTCTTCACCTGCCTTTACCAGCATTTTTTTCCCCTCACGTGGCAAAGTCTTTAAATATTTAATGGAATTTTTATAACTGCAGTGCTCGCTCCACATTCCGCTGAAAGCGCACAACTCAGTGAAATTCGGCTCTCGGCCTAGTTTTGCTTTTATCATTTCAAATTCTTCGGAAGTAAGCCTTAGCTTTTCCACAGTGGAAGAGTTGATTTGCATGGCGCAAATTTAGACAGATATTTTATGAATCGGGCGGAAAAATACTTTGTATTTTGCAGTAGTATGCCGTTTATATTTTTTTTTATTTATTTCCTCATTCTCGGCTTTATTATTTCTAAAAGCTCCTTTGTTGTTTCAACCGGCATTTCAAAGCGAACTTTATGGATATTATATTTTATTAAAATAGCTGCCGGATGTATTGCAACATATCTGATATTAAAACTTTATCCCGGCAACGATTATGAAGTTTTATCTAAAGAAGCATTTAAAGAATATTCTCTTCTTATAAAAAAACCACTTGATTTTTTTAAAGATATTGTTGTTTCTCCTTACGGGCATTATGACGGCTTTTTCAGTTCTGAAAATTCTTTTTGGAATAATTTACGCAACAACATACTTATAAAATTTACCGCAATTCTAAATGTTTTTTCCGGCGGGAATATTTACATAAACACTTTATTCTACAATTTTTTAGGATTCTTCGGGCATATTGCTTTGTTTAAGATTTTTATAAACATTTATCCCGATAAAAAACGACGTATTATTACAGGTTCATTGCTGTTGCCTTCTTTATTATTTTTTTCTTCAACAATGCAAAAAGATAATATTGTTTTTTTACTGATAGCCTTATTCTCTTATTGTTTATATTTTAATAAAAGCCGGTTTATAACATTATTAATTCTTGTTGTTTTATTTTTTATAAGAAGTTATGTTGTCATAGCATTAATTCCTGCTGCAACAGCATTTATAATTTCACGGAAAAGGAAATTTGCATTCCCGGTTGTTTATTCGTGTTTTTTGTTTTTGATATTTGTTTTCAGTTTTAATGAGAAATTAAATCCATTAAAAATAATTGTAAACAAACAGGAAGCATTTTTAAATCTGCCGGAGGCAAAAAGCGCCGTTAGTGTTTATGAATTGCAACCAACCATAAAGAGTTTTTTGCAAGGTTTTCCCCGGGCATTTTATAATGTTTTTTTCCGGCCGCTGCCTTGGCAGAATAAATCATTAGCAGGAATTTTACTGGGATTAGAGTGGCTGTTTTTTTCCGCTATTTTGCTCTTTTTTATTTTCAGGGGAAGGAAAATTGAAAACCCATTTGCCATATACTCGTTAGTGTTTGCAGTGTCTGTTTTTTTTATTATTGGCTATATAGTACCAAATGCAGGTAGCATAATTAGATATAAAAGCATATACCTGCCTTTTTTAATTTTACCGGCAATCTGCAATATTAATTTTAAAAATATATGAATTATTTTAAGACGTTTATATGTTTTTTCGTCAATTCACATAAAATTATTTGATTTTTCTTTGTAAAAATTGTTATTTGCACTTCAAATAACAACAAAATGGATTCATTAAGGTTTCATGCCGTAAAAAAAATATCATTAAATCCCACACATCAGGAAGGAGAATATGCCGAGAGAGTTACTTCAATTTTCAATGAAAACGTCTTTACTCTTGAAACGGCAAGAAACTATTTAAGTGATGAGGCATTTAAAAGTTTGGTAACATCCGCCAAAGGCGGAAAAAAGGTTGACCGCAACATGGGAAATCAAATTGCTTTAGGAATGAAAGCCTGGGCTGAAAGTAAAAATGTTACTCACTATACACATTGGTTTCAACCATTAACGGGGTTATCGGCTGAAAAACATGATTCGTTTTTTACTCTTAAATCTGATGGAACAGCAATTGAAGAATTTGAAGGCAATGCATTAATTCAGCAGGAACCTGATGCATCATCATTTCCAAGTGGTGGATTGAGAGCAACATTTGAGGCAAGGGGTTATACTGCTTGGGATCCTTCTTCTCCGGCATTTATAATGGAAACCGCTGAAGGAAAAACTCTTTGTATTCCAACAATATTTGTTGCTTATACCGGCGAATCGTTAGATACTAAAACACCATTGCTAAAAGCATTAAATGCTCTCGATAAATCTGCAGTAGATGTTTGCCAGTATTTTGATAAAAATATTTCAAAAGTAAATGCCACGCTTGGCTGGGAACAGGAGTATTTTGTTATTGATTCAGGAATTGCAAACGCCAGGCCCGATATACAGCTAACAGGCCGCACTTTAATTGGCCATGCTCCTGCCAAAGGCCAGCAACTCGACGATCATTATTTTGGGGCAATACCGGAAAGGGTTTACGCTTTTATGAGAGATTATGAAAAGGAAAGTTATAAGCTGGGAATTCCTTTACGTACACGCCATAATGAAGTGGCGCCGGCACAATTTGAGTGTGCGCCGATATTTGAAGAAACAAATTTAGCCGTTGACCATAATACTTTGCTTATGGATATTATGTCGCGTGTTGCTAAAAAACATAATCTTACTGTTTTATTTCATGAAAAACCTTTTGCAGGCGTAAACGGAAGTGGCAAGCATAACAACTGGAGCCTGAGCACAGATACAGGAATTAACCTGCTTGCACCCGGAAAAACTCCTAAAACAAATTTAATGTTTCTCACCTTTTTTGTAAATGCAATTAAGGCGGTTCACGATTATGCAGGTTTGCTTAGAGCTTCAATTGCAAGTGCCGGAAACGAATACCGCTTGGGTGCAAATGAAGCGCCACCGGCAGTTATGTCTATTTTCATTGGTAAATATTTAACCAAAGTTTTAAACCAAATTGAAAAACGTGTTGGTGATGATTTTGATGAACAAGATGAAGCACTTTTGAAACTCGACATCCATAAAGGAATTCCTGAACTGATGCTCGATAATACCGACCGCAACCGCACATCTCCATTTGCATTTACAGGAAATAAATTTGAATACAGAGCAGTTGGTTCCTCTGCAAATTGCGCAATACCGATGACTGTTTTAAATACAGCAATGGCCGAAACTTTAAAAAACTTTAAACTTGAAGTTGATGCATTAATTGAAACAGGCGAAAAAAAGGAAGTTGCAATAATGCAAACAATACAAAAATATATTGTTGAAAGTAAATCTGTATTGTTTGAAGGCGATGGCTACAGTTCTAACTGGGAAAAGGAAGCTTTAAAAAGAGGCCTTGAAAATATAAAATCAACACCTCACTCGCTTGATGCTTTTGTGTCGGAAAAAGCTGAACATTTGTTTTTATCAAACAACATTTTCACTAAAACGGAATTGGAAGCCCGGCATGAAATTATGTTGGAATCTTACATAAAGAAGATTCAAATTGAAGCAAGAGTTTTGGGAGATTTAGTAACAACCATAATAATTCCGGGTGCAATAAAATATCAAAATAATTTACTTACAAATATCAAATTGCTTAAAGAAACCGGCTTTCCTGTTCAGGCTTACAAAGCACAAATTGAAATTGTAGAAAAAATATCAGAGCACATAAATATTATCAGCGAAAACGTTACTTCAATGATTGAAGCAAGAAAAAAAGCTAATGATATTGATGATATAAGGCAAACAGCTATTGAATATTATGAAAATGTAAAAGAAAAACATTTCAGAAAAATCAGGTATCACGCCGATAAACTTGAACTTATTGTTGATGATTCTTTCTGGGCTTTGCCGAAATACCGCGAGTTGTTGTTTATGAGATAAATAACTTTTTGCAAAAAAGGTTTTTACTATTTTTAAAGAATGAAAATATTCCTTCTTGCTATAGCAACATTGTTCAACCTTAATTGTTTTTCACAGAACTATAAACAAACTGACGATTATGTAAAAAGTTTAGGATCGCTCGACAGTTTAAATATTGCAACAATAACAGATACTTTAACATATAAGTTTGCAAAAAAAGAAGAAAAAGCAAGAGCAATATTTTACTGGGTAGCAAATAATATTTCACTTGACCTGAAAGCAGCAAAAGGGAACGACCGAAAAGCAACTGTTTTACAAATTATAGAAACCCGCAAAGCAAATTCGTTAGGTTTTTCACTGCTTGTGCAAGAAATGATGAGCCAGGCAAATATCAGGTGTTTGTCGGTTGACGGATATGTAAAAACAGAAATAGATGATGTGCCCGATGAACCAAATGCTTCATGGAATGTTGTTCAGCTTGGCACAAGCCCAACTGAATGGTATTATGTAGATGCAGCAATGGCTGCAGGATATGCCGATAAAAGATTTACAACTTTTACAAAGGAATTTACAGGTGAGTTTTTCTTTTCAGACAGAGTAGCCTTTAATTTAATTCATTTTCCTGATAACACTGCATGGTTGTTAGGGCCGGGAGCAAAAAGTGTAAAAGAATTTTATTCACAACCGGTAATTCATAATGCAGCCATAATTTATAATTTACAAAAAATATCTCCGGTAAAAGGTTTAATAAAAACAAGACTTAAAGACAAAACTGATTTTAGATTAGAATTTATTTCAACACCGGTGGTATCAGACGTTTCACTGCTGGTAGGTGATGCAAAGCGTTCGCCGAAGGCATATAAAATGGAATATAAAACAGCAGGAAATGTAATTGAATTTTCTTTTCAGTTTAAAATAGATTCAGATTATCCGTTTCAAATTTTAATAGATGGAAAGCCGCTTGCAACATATCAGGCAGATGTAAGGGAATAAAAAAGCCCTCAATTAAGAGGGCTATAATTTAAGCACGCTGTTTAACTGGAGCTTTTTTCTTCACTTTTTTCAAGGCAGCGTCAATAGCCTTGCTTAATTCATCGTACGTAGGTTTGCCGTTAAATCTTTCACCATTAATAAAAAATGTGGGAACATCTTTTACACCCCGGTCTATACCCTCTTTCATATCACCCTGAACCTGCCAGCCATATGTAGCGTTTACCAGATCGTCAAGAAATTTCTTACTAACAACTCCGGCTTCTTTTGAATGAAGTTTTAAACTTGTAGTACCAAGATTTTTTCTGTTTGCAAACAGAATGTTATGCATTTCCCAGAATTTTCCATCCTGTGCAGTAGCAACAGCAGCTTCGCCAGCTTTTAAGCTCCGCTGATGAATGCGGGTTAAAGGAAAATGCCTGAAATTGAATCTGATTTTTCCATCATAATCCTGCAACAACTTTTTCACTACTTCGTTAGCTTTTGCACATGCCTCACTTTCATATTCACCAAACTCTTCAAGAGTAACATCGGCCTTAATATTCCCAACAAAAACATCCTTCGGCTCAATTATTTCCACAACTTCCTTTTTGAATGCCATTTTATTTATTTTTTAATTCTTTAATTTTAAATGTATTACAGTATATACTTTTTAATTATATATAAATATCCATACCGAATAAAATGAAGGTAACTTATTTTTTAAATTAACCATTGTTTGTTAAAAAAATTATAAGAAAATTTAACAAGTATTTGCTTATAAAAACATTCTTTTTAATATGTTTACCCTTCATTCCTAAAAACTACCATTCCATCAAAAACGTCAACCAGCACCGGTTTGCTTTTGTCAATATCATTAGCTAAAATCCTTTTACTCAATGGGTTAATAATTTCCTTTTGAATCAGCCTTTTTAATGGCCGAGCTCCAAATTGTGGATCGTAACCATTTTCAGCAAGGAAATCAAGTGCATATTCACTGAATTCCAAATCAATTCCGTTTTCTTCAAGCGATTTCTTTAACTGTTTAAGTTGAATTTCAATTATGTTTTTTATATCACTTTTCATTAGCGGATGGAAAAGAATTACCTCATCAATTCTGTTTAAAAATTCCGGTCTGATAGTTTGTTTTAAAAGAGCCATTACCTCAGTTTTGGTTTTATCCATAATCTGATCCATATTAGCTTCAGAAACATCTTCAAAATTTTCCTGAATAAGATGGCTTCCCATATTGCTCGTCATAATTATGATAGTATTTTTAAAATTCACTACCCTGCCTTTATTATCAGTTAACCGGCCATCGTCGAGTACCTGGAGTAAAATATTAAAAACATCAGGGTGCGCCTTTTCTATTTCATCAAGCAACACAACAGAATAAGGTTTTCTTCTTACAGCTTCGGTTAGTTGCCCGCCTTCGTCGTAACCAACATATCCCGGAGGTGCACCAACAAGCCTGCTTACAGAATGTTTTTCCTGGTATTCACTCATATCAATACGCGTCATCATCGAATCATCATCAAATAAATATTCGGCAAGAGCTTTTGCAAGTTCTGTTTTACCGACTCCGGTGGTACCTAAAAAAATAAATGAACCTATAGGTTTTTTAGGATCCTGCAGGCCTGCCCTGCTTCTTCTTACAGCATCAGAAACTGCAGCTATTGCCTCATCCTGTCCAATTACTCTTTTATGAAGTTCATCTTCAAGATTCAGTAATTTTTCTCTTTCCGATTGCAGCATTTTGCTGATTGGAATTCCGGTTGCACGTGCTACGCTTTCAGCAATATCTTCAGCATCTACTTCTTCCTTCAGTAATCTTCTGTCAGACAACTCATCAAGTTCCTCATTCAACTTATCAATTTCTGCTTCCTTTTCTTTTATTTTTCCATAACGCAATTCAGCAACGCGGCCGTAATCGCCGTTTCTCTCCGCCTGGTCTGCCGCAAGTTTAAATTCTTCAATTTGTGATTTGCCGGTTTGAATCTTTTCTACAAGTTCCTTTTCCTCATTCCATTTAGAAAGGTAAGTATCCCGTTCAACCGAAAGGTTGGCAATAGTGGTATTTAAATCTTTAAGTTTAGCTTCATCATGTTCTCGTTTAATTGCTTCCCTTTCTATTTCAAGTTGCCTTATTTGCCTTTCAAGTTTATCCAATTCTTCAGGCATTGAATTCATTTCAATTCTAAGCTTGGCGGCGCTTTCATCAATAAGGTCAATTGCCTTATCGGGTAAAAACCTGTCTGTGATGTATCTGTTTGAAAGTTCAACAGCAGCAATAATTGCTTCATCTTTAATGCGAACATGATGATGGGTTTCATACCTGTCTTTAATGCCCCGCAAAATAGAAATAGCATCTTCAACCGAAGGTTCGTCAATCATCACTTTCTGAAACCTTCTTTCAAGAGCTTTATCTTTTTCAAAAAACTTTTGAAATTCATTAAGTGTTGTTGCGCCAATTGCTCTTAATTCGCCACGGGCGAGTGCAGGTTTAAGAATATTTGCAGCATCCATTGCGCCATCGCCGCCACCGGCACCCACAAGCGTATGAATTTCATCAATAAATAAAATAATGTTTCCGTCGCTTTCTGTTACTTCTTTCACAACTCCCTTTAACCGTTCTTCAAACTCGCCCTTATATTTTGCACCTGCAATTAAAAGTCCCATATCAAGAGCGTAAATCACTTTATCTTTTAAATTTTCAGGCACGTCTCCATTAACAATTCTCATTGCAAGGCCTTCGGCGATGGCAGTTTTACCAACACCGGGTTCACCAACAAGAATTGGATTGTTTTTAGTTCTTCTGCTGAGAATATGTAATGTCCTTCTAATCTCTTCATCGCGGCCAATTACAGGATCGAGTTTGCCTGAACGGCTCATATCCATCAGGTTTTTAGCATATTTATTCAGTGCATTAAACTGTGTTTCCTGAGTTTGAGAATTTACAGTGCTGCCCTTTCTCAAATCTTTAATACTTTGTATAAGGCCCTTCTCTGTTAAGCCTGCATCTCGTAACAATTTTGCAGTGCCGTCGTTTCCATGAACAATTCCAAGCAACAAATGCTCAGGTGTTATAAACTCATCATTAAAAGTTTTTAAAATTGAGCCTGCATATAAAATAGCTGTATTTGCATCTCTTCCCAGTGCTTGTGCAGGTTCCCCACTTGTAGTGGGAAGTTTATTTATCGCTTCCCTAAGTTTATTTTCAACGAGATTTATTGTAACGTTATTCTTTTTTAAAAGATAATCTATTGCCGATTCTTTCGCCTCAAGCAAGGCCTGTAAAATATGTTCAGTTTCAATGTTTGGATTTTTATTATTGTAGGCAATTTGCTGAGCTTGTTGAAATATTTCAGCAGCTTTAATAGTGAAGTTATTAAGATTCATATATATATTGTAGTTTCATTACTATCAGCAAAAAATCTTCCAATAACCACTACTGCATATATGTCATTAAAATTAAATAAGAACTGCCTTAATAACAGTTTAAACTTATTTAATAATTTTGCGCCTTATGCGACACTTATACATTTTTACGTTGCTAATATTAGCCACAACGATTTCAACGGCTCAGAAATTTTATTTTCAGTGGGGATACAACACAGAATGGTACACAAAAAGTAATATTCATTTCCAATTAAAAAATGGAAGCAATTTTACATTGTATCATGTAAAGGCCCACGATAAGCCCGACTTAGATGCAATTTTGAAAAAGCCTGCTGAAATTTCAATTCCGCAATACAATTACCGATTGGGATATTATTTGAATAGTAAGCGTACAAAAGCAATTGAAATCAACTTTGA
>JAFDXB010000257.1 GCA_018268175.1 Bacteroidota bacterium
GATAATGTTGAATTCGGAAATGTTTCTCTTGGTAATTACGAAACTCTAAAAGATGGCGATGATGTAATTGCAATTGGCCATCCCTTTGGGCTAAGTTATTCTGCAACATTGGGAGTAATTAGTAAAGTTGACAGAATAAGGAACGGTTTAAAATATGTTCAAATTGATGCTGCTATTAATCCGGGAAACAGTGGCGGCCCATTAGTTAACAGTTTGGGCGATGTAATTGGGGTAAACTCGTTTATTTATAAAGGAGGAGATAACCTTGGTTTTGCCCTGCCTGTTATGTATCTTAAAGAGGCGCTCACACTTTATATGCCGGTTTATGGGCAGGTTGCAACACGATGTCCCGCTTGCGATTTTCTTGTTACCAAAGCAAACATAGACCTTGAAAGATATTGCCCAAACTGTGGCACAGAAGTTATTCTTCCGGAAACTGAAAGCAGATTTGCTGAACCCGGTGGTATTGCAAAAACAATAGAAGATATTTTGTTAAGCCTTAATAAAAATCCGCGGCTTGCCCGTATTAATACAAATGAATGGGAAGTGCAGGAGGGAAATGAACAGATAAAAATTTCTTATAACCCTGATAATTACTTCATCGCCGGAGATGCTTTTCTTTGCCAGCTTCCACACGACCCTGTTAAAATAAAAGAACTTTACCGGTTTCTTTTAGATGAAAATGATAAACTAAATTCATTAGTCCTGAGTTGTTCAGAACAAGATATAGTTTTAAGTTGTATGTTGTACGATTTGGACCTTAGCTTTGAAAAAGGTAAAGAACAATTCGAAGTGTTGTTTAAGCTGGCAGATAAATATGATAACTTGTTGAAAACGCAATTCGGATGTATTGACAGAATGAGAGAATGATGGAAAACGTAAACCTTGATTTTGCTTTAAATAAAATAAAAGCTTATTGTGCTTATTCCGAAAGATGCCACTTTGATGTGAAAAACAAATTGTATGAAATGAAATTATATCCACATCAAGTGGAGGAAATAGTATCAAAACTAATTGAAGAAAATTTTTTGAATGAGCAGCGGTATGCAACTGCTTACGCAGGAGGAAAGTTTAGAATAAATAAATGGGGAAAGCAAAAAATAATTGCAGGGCTAAAGCAGAAGTATGTAAGTTCTTATTGTATAAAAAAAGCGTTATTGGAAATTGACGAAGATGAGTATTTAAAAACCGCAAGGAAATTAATTGAAATAAAATTCAAACTTCTTGGAAAACATACAGCAGTTAATACCATGAAAGTTAAACAATACATGTTTCAAAAAGGCTATGAAAATTCAGTAATTGATTTTCTTTTGAAAAAATAATTATTCCATAAAAGCACAGTGGCCAATCAGACCTTTGCTTGCTTGGGCCTCAGTTTAAAGAGAAGTAATCAAAGAAATTGGGAAAAAGTAACAATGTTGTATCAAAGAACTTAGCGCCCAACTAAGCCCCGGCGGGGCGAAATATTAATAGCCCACAAATACAAAACACATCAAAACTCCGGAGGATCGATACAAATTAAATCATACAATGTTTTGCTTATCAATCAATCCGTTTAGAAATGACGCCTCTTTGGTTAAAAGAACATTTGATAAAACTCTGAAAAATTAATTATTCAATAATTGCACAGTGGTCTGCACATTCAGAACACAGGCCTGCAGCCTCCTTGAATTGGTCTTCCGTAAAATTCATTAATTCTGTTGCACAATCATCGCAAACCTTTGCGCAAATTTTAGATACCTTCTTTGCTTTACTGCTACCCAAACTTAAAAGTTCAGCAACAAACCTGCACATAATTGAACACTCCAACAGAAGTTTCATAGTTTTTGGCGATTTCAATTTTTCTTGCTTAATAAAGTAGCCAACTATATTATTGCAGGCTGAAGCACAGTTGTATAAACTGTTGATGCAAACTTTGTATCTGTTGTATTCTGTCAATGGCATAATGTTAAATTTCAAAATTCAAATTTTAAGCCATTCTGTTTAACTTTATGAATATGGCTGAAAATATTTTAAAAATTACAGGAACCAAAGAAGAGCAGTATTTAGGATTGATCCCTCAAATAGAAGGAGTGATAACAGGCGAAACTAATTTTATTGCAAACCTTTCAAATGTTACCGCAATTCTTAAATTTCAATTTAATTGGCTATGGGTTGGTTTTTATATAGTTGTTGAGGAAGAACTTGTAGTTGGCCCATACCAAGGCCCGCTTGCATGTACAAGAATTAAGGCAGGGAAAGGAGTTTGCGGGAAGAGCTGGTCAACAGCAAAAACAATTATTGTTGATGATGTAAATAAATATCCGGGTCATATAGCATGCAGTAGTTTATCTCAATCTGAAATTGTAGTTCCATTAATTCAGAATAAACTAGTAATAGCTGTTTTAGATGCTGACAGTGAAATGCTTGCTCATTTTGATGAGACAGACAGAAAATATCTTGAGATAATTTGCGGAAAAATTATTGAAACGCTGCAACATTAAATTGTCCACGATGCTGTACCGTCCTTTTCATCTTTTACAACAATTCCGATCTTGTTTAAATGCTCTCTTATTTTGTCGGAGGTAACATAATCCTTATCAGACTTTGCTCTGGACCTTAACTCTATTACAAGGTCCATTAATTCACTAAATTTTTTATTATCAGCTTTAAAAGGATCTTGTAAACCAAGAATATCCTCGAGGTACAAACGAAACATTAATTGCAAACGAGAAATTGTTTCCGCCTTCAGCGACCCTGATGCTATCTGTTTATCTTTTATTGAGTTAATTACAGGAACTATTTCAAACATATTTGCTATAACCTTTGGCGTAGCCAGATCATCATCCATAAAGATTTCAAATTCATCCATCAGGTTATTCACTTTGTTGTCGAGTTCTTCATCAACTGAAATGCTATTTTCATCAGTTTTTAATGACTGAATTATCCGATAAGCATCCCACAACCTTAAAAATGCCTTTTCGCTTGCAAGCAATGCTTCATTGCTAAAATCAAGAGTGCTTCTATAGTGGCTCTGAAGAATGAAAAACCTAATAGTCATTGGAGAAAATCCCTTTGACAAAAGATCATTTCTTCCGGAAAACATTTCGGTTAGAGTAATGAAGTTATTATAACTCTTGCCCATTTTCCGGCCGTTAATAGTTATCATGTTATTATGCATCCAGTATTTAACGGGAGCTTCATGATTGCAAATTGTACTTTGGGCAATTTCACTTTCGTGGTGAGGGAATTGAAGGTCCATGCCGCCGCCGTGGATATCGAAATAAGGGCCTAAATATTTTGTTGCCATTGCAGAGCATTCTATGTGCCATCCCGGGAAACCCATGCCCCACGGGCTTTGCCATTGCATAATATGTTCAGGAGTTGCTGCTTTCCATAAGGCAAAATCGGCTTTATTTCTTTTTTCGTCTTGCCCTTCAAGTTGGCGTGTAGTTTCTAACAAATCATCAAGTATTCGTCCGCTCAGTTTGCCATAATCATATTTCGAAGCATATTTTTCAACATCAAAATACACAGAGCCATTCACTTCATAAGCATAACCTTCCTCGATTATTTTTTTTATCATTTCCTGTTGCTCAACAATATGGCCGGTGGCGGTTGGTTCTATGCTTGGTTCAATGCAATTAAATTGCTTCATTGCCCAATGAAAGAGGTTTGTATATTTCTGCACAAGTTCCATTGGTTCGAGCTTTTCAAGTTTTGCCTTTTTACCAACTTTATCTTCTGCTTCGCGGCCTTCTTCTTCAAAATGGCCGGCATCAGTTATATTTCTCACATACCTTACTTTATATCCTTTATATGTAAGATATCTGTATAATACATCAAAAGTTACGTAAGGGCGTGCATGGCCTAAATGGCTTTCTCCGCTTACGGTTGGGCCGCACACATACATACCTGCATACCCGGGAGTTATTGGAATAAATTCCTCTTTTTTCTTTGTATATGAGTTGTATATTGATAAAGCCATGTTGTAAAAAATTGATTTGCAAAGATAATAATAGTGTATGATGCCTAAATTAATAAATC
>JAFDXB010000258.1 GCA_018268175.1 Bacteroidota bacterium
ATTTGTCAAGACTGAAAACAGTAACAGAATTTTCTTGCCACGCTTTAATCCTGTCGGGATAAAAAGCAGGGTGATATACACCAATTAATATTTTATTGGAAAATTTTGATTGGTCCTCTTCCGGGAAATTTATAGATAAGATCACATCACACTTAGCAATCACATCATTCCTATCTGATATTGAAGCGCCTGCATTAAGGTAATCATCGTTTTTAAAAAAAGAATTTGCGCCTGCACCTGATTCAACAATTACCTCACAACCTGTTTTTTTTAAAGAAGCTATATGTTCCGGCAAAACAGAAACACGTTTATCGAAAGCCGGTTCTTTTAAAACTCCAATTACCATACAAGGTTTTTTAATATCTGATTTTAAAGTGTTGCTTTGTTTTAAATTCGTGACGAAAGAAAACAATTCCTATTTTAAATAGATCAATAGATAGAGTTACGAGTTTATCATTTTTAATGTGCTCCCATGCTTCTTCCATTCCTTTGCTCCAGTGGATATCATCAAAAATTATAACTGAATTTGCATCACACTTTTCTTTAAGCAAATTGAAATAATTTATTGTAGCTTCCTTTCGGTGGTTACCGTCAATATATGCCAGCGAAACTTTGTTTGTATTATTTATTACCTCAGGCAACTTCTCTTCAAATGTTCCCGTTATCAATTCAACATTTTTTACACCTGCGTTTTCAAAAACATTATTTGCAACTTTTGCAATTTCAGCAGAACCCTCAATGGTAATAACCGAAGGGCCTGCCAGTGCCATGTATGAGGTTGATATACCGAAAGAAGTACCTAATTCTATAATATTTTTCGCCTTAAAATAATTTACTGTTCTGTGTAACAGTTGTGCAAACTTTTTATTTTGAAGTGAGGTTGCAGCAATATCTTTAATTTTCCGTTTTTGTATTTTATTTTTATCACCTTTTACACCGTAATCTTCTACAGTAATAACTGATTCATTTTTCAACAAATCGTTTCTTTGTTTTTCAATCAAAGCTATTTGTTCATGGTGTCCATTACCATTTAAAACTTTTATAATGAAATCGTAAACAAAGGGTGAATGAACGCCGTGGCCTTTTCCATTGGAAGCCTTGAGGTTATGCAGTAAATATTTTATACTCAGTTTTAAGGGAGAATACAAGGGCGCAAATTTTTACTTTTTTACTTTATCCCACACTTCGAAGGTAAATGAAAATTGATGCTTTTCATCTTTTTCATGCCTTTTTGAGGATACAAGATGAAATTCATTTGTTGAAAATTCAGGAAAAAATGCATCTCCTTCCACTTCGGCATGTACTCTGGTCATGTATATCCTATCGGTTATAGGCAAAAATTCTTTGAAGATTTCGCCCCCGCCTATAACATAATAATCCTTACAATTAGTAGATTTGGCTATCCGGAGAGCTTCATTAACAGTGTGGGCTACAAGCACGCCTTCCCGCTCCCAGTCTGCTTTTGATGTCATTACCACATTCACTCTTCCCGGAAGAGGTTTTTCAATAGCTTCATAAGTTTTTCTGCCCATTATAATTACCATTCCCCAGGTTAAATCTTTGAAGAATTTTAAATCTTTTGGTAAGTGCCACGGAAGATTACCTTTATCTCCAATCACATTATTTTCAGATGCTGCAACTACTAATGCAATCATAGTTAAATATTTTATACAGCCACCGGTGCTTTTATTGCCGGGTGGCTTTGGTAGTTTATAAGTTCAAAATCTTCATATTTAAAATCAAAGATTGATTTCACTTCCGGATTAATTTTCATTTGAGGCAATGGAAAAGGTTCACGGCTCATTTGCAATTTTGCCTGATCAAAATGATTACTGTAAAGATGAGCATCTCCCAAAGTGTGAATAAATTCTCCTGCTTCCATATCCGTTACCTGTGCAATCATGAGAGTTAAAAGTGCATAAGATGCAATATTAAAAGGCACTCCAAGAAAAACGTCTGCACTTCTTTGGTATAACTGGCAACTAAGTTTTCTTTTACCATTATTTTGAGGAGGTGATGTATAGAACTGAAAAAGACAATGGCAAGGCATTAAGTGCATTTTTGGAAGGTCGGCCACATTCCAGGCGCTTACAATCAATCTTCGGCTGTCGGGATTTAAAGTAAGTTCTTTAATAAGTTCAGAGATTTGATCCACAGTTTTTCCATCTTTTCCTTGCCACGAACGCCACTGATGGCCATAAACCGGGCCTAAATTGCCTTTTGTATCAGCCCATTCATCCCAAATTGAAACATTATGGTCTTTAAGGTATTTAATATTTGTATCACCTTTCAGGAACCATAATAATTCATAAATTATACTTTTAAGATGAACCTTTTTAGTAGTAACAAGAGGGAAACCACCATTAAGGTCAAATCTCATTTGGTAGCCAAAAACGCTTCTTGTGCCGGTACCTGTCCGGTCATTTTTATCAGCACCATTAGTGTAAATATGATTAAGGAGATCAATGTATTGTTGCATGCGTGCAATTTAGCTTTAGATGATAACTTTTACAAATCTTATGGAACCATTAAGGATTTAAGAAATTAGTAACCATTAAGGTATTAAGGAATTAGTAACCATTAAGGTATTAAGGAATATGGAACCATTAAGGATTTAAGAAATTAGTAACCGTTAAGGTATTAAGAATATGGAACCATTAAGGATTTAAGAAATTAGTAACCGTTAAGGTATTAAGGAATATGGAACCATTAAGGATTTAAGAAATTAGTAACCGTTAAGGATTTAAGAAATTGGCGACCGTTAAGGGATTAAGGGGATCAGAAATTAAGATTCCTAAGGGTACATTCAACTTCGAGATAATTGACTTCTCAAAATTATTTCAATAATTTTTTTTCCAGCCTCTTTGGTGCTTCTGGCTTCCAAGCCCTTTTCTTTGGAAAGCACTCATTTTATAAGAGCATAATAATTCTATTTTAATTTCCTAATTATAAATCTTACCCTTTCA
>JAFDXB010000259.1 GCA_018268175.1 Bacteroidota bacterium
AATGATAAATTGTTTTTTGATTATAAATTGAAACAAGGTATTTGCACCAGCCTGAATGCTTCAATTTTAATGAAACAAATTGGTATAATGATTAAAGATTAAATTTCGGGCTATTGAATTTCTTCATGCACATCCAGCCCCGTGGGGGCGAAATATTAACAGACCACAAATTAAATGGAACGCTGTTTACACAATTCCCCTATGGGAGAAAAAAGTGGTTGACACCCTGGATTCAATTGTAAACCTAAAATCGCAAATCTAAAATCGTCAATCTAAAATCGTAAATCCAAAATCAAAAATCCAAAATCAAAAATCAAAAATCGCAAATCTAAAATCGTAAATCCAAAATCAAAAATCAAAAATCGCAAATCTAAAATCGTCAATCTAAAATCGTAAATCAAAAATCAAAAATCCAAAATCCAAAATCAAAAATCAAAAATCTAAAATCGTAAATCAAAAATCAAAAAATCGTCAATCGTTAATCGAAATACTTCAAACCTCCGGAGGAGCAACACCACAGTGCTTATTTATTTTCCCCAGCCAAACCAATCGTTTCCGTTCGCATATAGCATAAGTCCAAGTAACAAAACCATTCCTACAATTTGAGCATATTCCAAAAATTTGTCGCTGGGCCTTCTGCCGGAAACCATTTCATATAATGTAAACAATACGTGGCCGCCATCAAGTGCAGGTATAGGCAAAAGATTCATGAATGCAAGAATGATAGAGAAAAGAGCAGTAATTGTCCAAAAATGTTCCCAGTCCCACGAAGTACCGCTAAAAACTGAACCCATTGCTTTAAAGCCTCCAACCCCTTTGTAGGCGCCGGTTTCAGGAGATAATATTTTTTTAAACTGGGTTAAATAAGAGGAAAGTTCTTCCCCAGATTTACGAATTCCGCCCGGTATAGCTTCAGCAAAGCTGTACTTTTTAATTGTATAAGAATATATACCAAGACTGTCGTACTGTTCCGGAGTTGCAGGCGACATAAAACCAACTTTACCATCGTAGGATAGAGATAAAGGAAATGAAATTAAACTATCATTACGTTTCACCGTCAACGTTATGTTATCATTTTTCTTTTTATCTTTTATCTGCTTTTCAAATTCATCAAAATAATTTGATGTTTGTCCGTTAATTGCAACAATTCTGTCACTCTTGCGCAAGCCGGCAATGTAAGCAGCGGAAGTGTCGGAAACATCCATTACAATAACCGGGAGCCTTGGACTGATTAGGGCTCCGCCCGATTTTTTCCTCTTTTCCACAAGAATACCAATCAGGTTTACCGGCATGGAAAGTTTTTCAATTTTACCATTTCGTTCTACAGTAACCGTTTTATCTACAACAATAAGTTTACGAAGGATATCTGAATAATCTTCCACAGGTTTATCATCAACAGCTAAAATTTTATCACCATCTTTAAAACCAAGTTCTTTAAAAATTGGGTCATTAAAAACGATACCATATTTTAAAGAATTAGCAGGTGTAATTCTTTCGCCCCATACCATAAGAATCATAGAGTATATAACAAAGGCAAGAATAACGTTCACGGTAACACCACCAAGCATAATGATAAGCCTTTGCCAGGCGGGTTTGCTTCTGAATTCCCACGGCTGTGGAGGTTGTTTTAATGATTCTTTATCCATACTTTCATCTACCATTCCGGCAATCTTTACATAGCCACCTAATGGGAGCCATCCAATTCCGTATTCGGTTTCACCAACTTTTCTTTTGAAAATTGAGAACCATGGATCGAAAAAGAGGTAAAATTTTTCAACGCGGCACTTAAACCATTTAGCAGTAATGTAATGGCCGAATTCGTGAAGAATTACCAGTATAGAAAGAGATAATAATAATTGAGCAACTTTTAAACCAACACTTTGCCATTCAATAGCTAAGAGAATATTCATAAACACGCATTACATTTTTAATAATGAGGCAGCGAAGTTACGAGCCTCACCATCACTCTCAAAATAATCTGCAAGTGAAGGTTCTTTTATAAAAGTTATTTTTTCAAGAGTTTTTTCAACTACGGCGGTTATATCGAGAAAACCAATTCTGTTTTTAAGAAATGCCCACACTGCAATTTCGTTTGCTGCATTTAAAATACAAGGTGCATTTCCGCCGGCGGCGAGGGCTTCGGTTGCTAAACCAAGATTCCGGAAGGTTTTTAAATCCGGCTCTTCAAAAGTTAGGTTTGAATGCTTTCTAAAACTTAATCTTTGAAAATTGTTTTTAATTCTTGCCGGGAAACCAAGAGCGTATTGTATTGGCAATTTCATGTCGGGTAATCCCATTTGGGCTTTTATACTGCCGTCTTCAAATTGCACCATGCTGTGAATAATGCTTTGAGGATGAATTACAACTTCAATTTGGGAAGGTTCAAGATTGAATAACCATTTTGCTTCTATCATTTCCAGCCCTTTGTTCATTAGTGTTGCAGAGTCAACGCTAATTTTTGCTCCCATATTCCAGTTGGGATGTTGGAGAGCGTGGTCACGTTTTACATTGACTAAAAAATTAGGTTTTCTGCCAAGGAAAGGGCCACCACTGGCAGTTAGAATAATTTTTTCGACCGGGTTCCGGCTTTCGCCGAGAAGGCATTGAAAAATTGCGGAGTGTTCACTGTCAACCGGCACAATTGGACTTCTGTTTTCAACTGCGCTTTTCATAACAATATCACCGGCAACAACAAGAGTTTCCTTATTTGCCAGTGCAATCATTTTTCCTTTGGAAACAGCTTTAAGAGTTGGTTTCAGGCCAGCGAAGCCAACGATTGCGGCAAGCATGATATCATAACTATCGAAATCAGCGACTTCTTCTATTGCGGCTTCACCACCAAAGACTTTTATATCGAGAGATTTGAGGGCTTCTTTTACTTTTGTGAGTTTTTGTTCGTCGCCTATTACAACTGCGTTTGGTTTAAACTCAAGTGCTTGATTTATAAGGAGGTCATCGTTAGTGTGAGCAGTTAAAATTTCTACTTCAAACAATTCAGAGTGTTCTCTAATTACTTGCAACGCCTGAACTCCAATTGACCCTGTTGAACCAAATATGGCAATGCGTTTTTTCGCATCATTCATAATAATAATTGTTTATATACGGGCGGCAATTTACAATATTTTAAAGGAATGGGGTAAGGTGTGTAAATAGGTGTCATAATAATTATTCAAGGGATTTAAAAATTTGAATATATAAACAATAACTATCTCCTACCCCAAAGTAAACGTTTATAAACAGGTAGTGTGGTGAGGATTTTTTAAATTGCTCCCGGGAAGGGGGCTGGGAAGCTTCCCCTACAAAATTTATTTCACATTAGCCGTTTATAATCATTTAAG
>JAFDXB010000025.1 GCA_018268175.1 Bacteroidota bacterium
AATTTCTGGCTTGGCGTATTGCTTGAAAGATATACGTTACTATTGCTGGGGGTTTCAATGAAGTATCTTAAAAACGAAGAAGAGGCAAAAGATGCTGTTCAGCAGATATTTTTAAAGGTTATTGCAGAATTACAAAAATATGATGTTGCATATTTTAAAACCTGGTTGTATTCGGTTTGTAAAAACCATTGCCTGATGCAACTCCGTACCAGCAAAAGTTATAATGAAGAAATAGTTGATAATCTAACTGCATCAGATAATGAGGAAATTGATATTGCTTTAGAAAAAGAAAAAAATCTTATTGCAGTTGAAGAAGCAATTAAAAAGTTGAATGACGATCAAAGGCTCTGTATTAATATGTTTTATCTTGAAGAGAAATCTTATAAAGAGATAATTGCTGTTACAGGTATGGATTATAATACAGTAAAAACAAATATTCAAAACGGTAAGAGAAACTTAAAACTTTTTATTCAAAGGCAACAAAATGAAGAAAATTAAAAAATTAAGCGAAACACCGGATGATGATATGTTGCTGGAATATCTTCAAAACTTAAATTCTTCGAAGGAACTAGAGGAAAAAATTTTGAATGATGAATTTGCAAAGGAAGCTGCTGAAGGCTTATCGGCAATTGATGCCGGGAAAAGATTGTTGTTAAAAAATGATTTGAATTCTTCTTTAAAAAAATTGACTAATACCAGAAACAAAAGAAAGGAAAAATTTACAATACAACCTGTTTATTACATTGCAGTTTTTTTAATATTGCTATTGGTAATAGTTTCTTACGTAGTAATAAAAAAATTTTACCGGTAATAGTTTTCTTTTAAATTTAAAGTTTATATGTCGCACATGCCTCTTCGCAAAAACCCGGCCTGCCTGAATTGCGGCACATTTGTAAATGAACGGTTTTGTACCCGTTGCGGCCAGGAAAATACAGAACCTAAAGAAACTGTATGGCATTTTGTAACACATTTTGTAAATGATATTTTACACTTCGACGGAAAGTTTTTTAATACTCTTAAATATCTAATGTTCCGCCCCGGTTACCTTTCAAAACAATACATTGAAGGTAAAAGAGCAGGATATCTCGACCCTGTAAGAATGTATCTGTTTACATCATTTATCTTCTTCATTGTATTTTTTTCAATAATGAGAATTGATCAGGGACAAATTAAAGGCTCTATTTCATTTTCGGATGATCCCAAAATTGATGCTTCCGTAAAGGACGAATTAAAATCTCAAAATGTAAATATTGACACGGCACAGCTTCGAACAAGAAGCTATACAAGGCAGGAATATGATTCTCTTATTTCAAAAGGTATAATAAACCCTTCATGGGTTGAAAAGAGAATTTATTACCAACAAATAAAACTTAAAGAAAAATACGGTGAAGACCAGGGTGGATTTATGGCAAATTTTGTAAACTCATTTAACCATAATTTCCCAAAAATGTTGTTCGTGTCGCTCCCATTTGCAGCATTAATTTTACAGTTATTATACATTAGGAGAAAAAATTTCTTTTATGTAGGCCATGGAATTTTTATAATTCATTACTACATTTTTATTTTTATTATGATGCTTTTGGCAATAGGGCTCACAAAATTTTTCACACTTACAAATCTGAACAGGATAAATTACAGCGGCCTTATTGCGTTTATTTTGATAATGGCTTATTTGTATAAAGCGATGAGGCGCTATTACGGGCAGAAACGCGGAAAGACATTTCTAAAATGGGTATTATTCAACTCCGCATTTTTCATTTTGTTAATAATTCTTACCGGCGGCTTGGTAATGCTTTCTTTTTTTGAGATGATTTAATCTGCACAAGATAAATTCCCAGAAGAATTAAAACTCCCGCAACGATATACCAAAAACTGAAGTGTTCACCGGACAATAAACCCCAAAACACTGCTACCACAGGCATCAGGTAAGTAACCATACTTGCAAAAACGGCAGAAGTTGTTTGAATTAAACGGAAATAAAGAACAACAGCCATTGCACTTCCGCAAAGCGATAAAACAGATAAATATCCTAAACCTTTCCATTGATCTGTTGTTCCATGAAAATCAGAAATAAATCCTGAAAATAGAAAAACAATTAATGATGGAATAAGCCATAAAGTAAAAACGCTGGCAGATAATTCAAATGATGAAACGTGGGCCAGCCTATGGCTGACGAGAGATGCACTTCCTGCGTAGCAGATAGTAGCCAAAACTATTAATAATGAAAATAAAGGATCTGATTCGCCAAAATATCCCGAAGAAAAATACACAAGCATTGCCGCACCGATAAAACCAATAAATGCACCTGCCCATTGAAGTAAAGTGCCGCGTATTTTGAAAAATAAAGTGCCCAGAATTAAAACGAAAATTGGAACAAGAGAATCAAGAATACCTGCCATAGAACTGCTTACTCTCGTTTGGGCAATTGGAAACAAAAACATAGGAATAAAGTTTCCTATTGAACCGGTCAATATTGCATAACCTAAAGTTTTTCTGTCCATTTTTTTTATTGCCGGAATACCAATACCCATAAAAATTAATCCGCAAATTGAAACTCTTATAGAACCAATTTGAAGAGGTGTGAAAGACTCAAGAGATTTTTTTATAAGTATAAAAGAACTGCCCCAGGTTAATGTAAGCACAGTGATAATTATCCACTTTCCTTTGAACTGCATGTGGACGCAAATTTATAAATACCTCTTTTAAAAATGCGAAGTAATTTGATCAATAAACGATTTATTATTATAACCGGCAATGCCACTATGTTTCATAATAATTTGCCCTTTTTTATTGAGTACCACAGTTGTTGGTAAAGTGCCGCTGAAAATCTCTGAAGGAATTACACTTACTGCTTTTTGAAAGGGAATTTCAAAACCCTTATTCTCTAAATATTCGAGTCCTTTTGAATTGTCGCCGTCTTCATTTAGAAAGATAAAAGCTATCCTTTCATCATCTTTAAACTTTAAGTAAAATTCATTCAAATCAGGCATTTCCGCCCTGCAAGGCGGGCACCATGAAGCCCAAATATTTATAAAAACAACTTTACCTGTTAGCTCTTTTAAATTTTTCTTTTCTCCAAAATTACCGGTATAAATAAAATCGTTAGTAGATTCTAATTGAGTCTTTTTGTCAATTTTAGCATTAAAAAATCCTGTTGAAATTATCTGCTTTAGCAGAAAAGATTTTGCATCTTTACTTATAAGCAACGTTACTATAATTGCATAGAAAATAAGAAATAGATAATTTTTCCGAATGTATTCTTTAACCTTCATTATTAAAATTTTACCTGAAGCCGGAAAGTAAATACATTATCTTTTAAATCAGAGTTAAAACCATTTAAGTTTGATGTTTCGTTTTTTGGCATTTCGTACCATGCCGTAACTTTTGCATTTTCATTAATATCATAAATGTATCCAACACCGAAAGTGCTAAACTTTAAATCGCCGGCATTGCGTACAGAAGCGCCTTTTACTTTGATATTGGGATCAAGAAAATCGTATTTTATTCCAAATTCATGTCTTTTATATTTATGCAATAAATAAAAAATTGCACCCCGGAAATCTCTGATAAAGGAAGGTTCATTTAATAATTTATAGGGAGTTGAAAAAGATGATTGATTAGAACTTTGGGTTCCAAACCAGTATTCGGCGCGGGCTTCAGATTTGCCTGCAATCCAATTATATGAAATTTGCAAATCACCTGCATAATAGTGCCGTGGCAATTTTTTCCCTATGTTGTTTAAAGATGAATCAGTAATTAAGGAATTATCAGTATATCTGTTTATATAAATGGTGTTTTGCTTAAAACCTCCATAAAAAGCAGAAAGGCCGGCATTTAATGAAAACCTATTTTTAAGGAAATTATGATTTGTTGAAACCCTGGCAATTATATCCTTATAGTTATCAAATTCAGTAAGAACGGAAGAATTGCCGCCATTAAAAATTCCGGCTTCAAAAGAAATTGCAGGAGATTTTTTCAAGCTGATCATTGCACCGAGATCGCGTTCACCCTTTATGAGCTGTTGTGCCATTCGTCCGCGTTCCGGCGATTCACGGGATGAAGAGCTGTATGTTATTTCATACCCAAATGGAACAACAAATAATCCTGCAGTTAAGGAAAATATTTTAAACTTGTTTTCAAAAAGAGTTGCATATAAATCTTTAATTTCTATTCCTGATTCGGTAGCATTCATTTGAAAAACAAACTGAACTTTTGGCGTTGAATCTTTATACAATGAGAAAAAATCTGCTTTTAGCCTTCCACGCCTCAACATAAATTCATTTGCATGAGATTTATCGTTTTGCTGAGTTGAAATAAACTGCGCCTGAAGATAGCCGCTGAATTTTAACCCAACTTTTGAAGGATTCTGTGAAAAACCCTCGACAGAAAAAAACATTGCCGAAACATAAAACAGGATTCTTCTGGTCATTACAACTCTTAATTATTTGAATTTTCTTCAACCTTTTCTTCAGGAATGTTATGCAAATGAACAGGTTTAGATTTTGCTTTAACACGTAAATTAAGCATTTCAACAAAAACAGAAAATCCCATGGCAAAGTAAATATAACCCTTTGGGATATGCTTTTCAAATCCCTCCATTAACAGAGAAAGGCCTATAAGAAGCAGAAATGAGAGTGCAAGCATTTTAACTGTTGGGTGGTTATTTACAAATTTGCTAATTGAAGTTGATGAAATAAGCATAACAATTACAGAAATTACCACGGCTGCAATCATAACTTCAATATGGTTAGCCATACCAACTGCGGTAATTACAGAATCAAGAGAAAATACAATGTCAAGAATAAGAATTTGAACAATAACTCCTGAAAAAGTTACAACAGATTTTACATTTTGAGTATGTTCGCCGCCTTCCAGTTTTTCGTGCATTTCAGTGGTGCTTTTATAGATTAAAAACAACCCACCGCAAATTAATATTAAGTCTCTACCTGATAATTTCAATTTTTCATAAAAATCACTTTCGTTTAAATTAAGTATATCACCTAAGTTTATCAATGGTTTGGTTAAGCTCATTACCCAGGTTAAAGAAAGAAGCAGCAATATTCTGGTTATCATAGCTAAAGCAAGGCCAAGTTGCCGTGCCTTTTTTTGTTTATCTGCCGGTAACTTTCCGGCCATAATTGAAATAAAAATTATGTTATCAATACCCAAAACAATTTCCAATACTGTAAGAGTTACGAGTGAAGCCCAAATTTCAGGGTTTGTGAGCCATTCCATTTAAAAAAATTTTTCAAATATATAAGGAAAACTCAACCAAAAAATTAAATCTACCAAACTTATTAATTAAAGAGAAGGAAAAAAAAGCCTCCAAAAAGGAGGCTGTAGTTGCGAAGAGAAGGATCGAACTTCTGACCTTCGGGTTATGAGCCCGACGAGCTACCGCTGCTCTACTTCGCACTGCAAAGATAAGGTTTTAAAGCACATAAAAATTCTTTTTGCAAAAAATTAATTCAGGCACGAAAATTTCTTACATGGCGGCAATCAATTAAAAAAAATTGGTTATTTTATTTAATTCTTATATTTTCACAAAAAAAATCAAAAAAAACGTATGAAAAAATTACTATTTGGTGCTTTCGCTTTAGCGTTATTTGCAGGTGTAGGTTGTAAAAAAGACAAAGATGAAGATGTATGTGCTCTTTCATCAGCTTCATTTGCAGGAAGTTACAAAATTACCGGAGCAACTACCCAAATGGGTTCCGGAACTGAAACTGATATTTACACTTCATTGTACGAACCATGTGAAAGGGATGATGTTTATACTTTTAATACAAACGGTACTTACACTTTAACTGATGCCGGTGTTGTTTGTGATCCACCAAATACTGATGCAGGCACTTGGGCAATCTCCGGAAATACTGTAACTATTGATGGCGACAACGCAAATATTTCAAATTTTACATGTTCAGGTTTTACAGTAGTTGCTTCTTATACAGATGCGGGAATTACTGTTACAAACAGAATTAAATTTTCCAGACAATAATTGAATATTTAATATTTATTCCGGCCGGTGAATTTTCACCGGCTTTTTTGTTGCCTCCTTCTCCAAAATAAAGTGGTATAAATAAAGTAATTTTGCGGCTTCCAAATTATGAAAGCAGGATTTGTAAATATTTTCGGTAAACCGAATGCAGGGAAATCTACCTTATTAAATTCCTTAATGGGTGAAAAACTTGCTATTGTTTCACCAAAAGTTCAAACTACAAGGCATAGAATTAAAACAATTTTATCGGGCGAGGATTATCAACTTATTATTTCAGATACTCCCGGAATAATTGAACCTAAATATAAACTGCATGAGAAAATGATGCAGGCAGTAAAATCAAGCCTTGAAGATGCAGATGTTGCCCTGCTTTTAACTGATATTAAAGATGACCAAAGCGAAAGCGATGAGATTTTCGCTGCGCTAAAACTAAAAGCTCCGGCCATTGTAGTTTTAAACAAAGTTGATATTGCTTCACCGGAAAAAGTTAAGCAAGCTACAGAGTTTTATCTTTCTAAAAGTTATTGTAAAGATGTAGTTGCAATATCTGCTTTGAAAAATGCAGGCACTGCCGGTTTACTGGATACTATTTTAAAATATATTCCCGAAGGTTTACCATTTTATGATAGTGATGATCTAAGTGATATGCCTACCAAATTTTTTGTAGGTGAATTTATCAGGGAAAAAATATTTGAACTTTATCAGGAAGAAGTTCCCTACCATACAGCGGTGCTTGTGCAAGAATTTAAAGAAAAAGCAACTCTGATAAAAATAACTGCCGATATTATTGTTCAGCGTGAAACGCAGAAAGGCATTATAATCGGAGAACGCGGAAGTATGATAAAAAAACTTGGAACTCTTGCCCGTGTTCAACTTGAAGAATTTCTTGACCGTAAAGTCTTTCTTGAATTATTTGTAAAAGTTAGGCCAAAGTGGCGGGATAATGATATACATTTAAGAGAATACGGATATTAAAAAAAGAATAGAAAATGAATTTTACCTTAGCAATAACGGGAAGGCCAAACGTTGGAAAAAGTACTTTTTTTAACAGGCTTCTTGAACAAAGAAAAGCAATAGTAGATGATGTGAGCGGCGTTACACGCGATAGGCAATATGGCGTTGCCGAATGGGCAGGCAAATCTTTCAATGTTATTGATACCGGCGGCTTCGTGGCCGGAAGTGATGATGTTTTTGAAAAAGAAATACGTAAACAAGTTGTTATTGCAATAGAAGAAGCAAATGCCATAATTTTTATGGTTGATGCTTCAACAGGGATTACAGCACTTGATGAGTCAATGGCTGAAGTTCTTCGGCGTAGCAAAAAGCCGGTGTTTTTGGTTGTAAATAAAGTTGACAATCATACACGGTTAATGGAAGCTTCGGAATTTTACAGCCTGGGTTTTAATGATATATTTTTTTTAAGCGCTATCAGCGGAAGTGGCAGTGGAGAAGTGCTTGATGCCGTTGCGGCTCTCATTCCCGAAGATTCGGAAATAGAAGAATCCCCTCTTCCAAAATTTTCAATTATTGGCCAGCCTAATGTTGGAAAATCATCTCTTTTAAATGCACTTGTTGGCTCAGAAAGAACTATAGTTTCTGATATTGCAGGCACAACAAGAGACAGCATTCATACTCACTATAATCTTTTTCAAAAAGATTTTATCCTGATTGATACAGCAGGTATAAGAAGAAAGGCTAAGGTTCATGAAGACCTTGAATTTTATTCTGTAATAAGAGCAATTAAAGCTATGGATGAAGCTGATGTTTGCCTTCTTTTAATTGATGCTGAAAAAGGGCTTACAGCCCAGGATTTATCTATTTTTTCATTAGCGGTAAAAAAAGGAAAAGGAATTGTTGTAATTGTTAATAAATGGGATTTGATTGAAAAATCAACTAATACCGCCCGGGATTTTGAAAAAGAACTAAAGAAAAAATTTGCGCCATTTTCTGACGTGCCGATAATGTTTGTATCTGTAAAAGATAAACAAAGAATTTTTCAAAGTATGGAAATGGCATTAAAGGTTTATGAAAACAGACAGAAGAAAGTTTCAACCTCCAAACTCAACGATGTAATGCTAAAGGCAGTTGAGGCTTACCATGCACCGGTAGTTAGAGGCAATCAAATTAAAATAAAATATGTAACCCAGCTTCCAACGAAGACTCCTGCATTTGCATTTTTTTGTAATTATCCAAATGATATAAAAGGGCCTTATAAAAATTATTTAGAAAATAAATTGCGTGAAAATTTTGATTTCACAGGCGTTCCGCTGAAATTGTTTTTCAGAAAGAAATAATTAATAACTTCGCACATCACAACTGAATTCCGGGGTGCCTTTTGGCTGAGATAATACCCGTATAACCTGCTCAGGATAATGCCTGCGAAGGGAGTTAAATTTTGCCGCATCGCGGAAGTTCAGCACAAATCATTTTGAAATGAAATATTCAATTTTAAGTGTTGCTCTTTTGTTTTGCATTAAAACATATTCTCAAAATTCAGATTCAACATTATTATCTGCAGTTGAAGTTGTTGCAGTAAAAGCTTCAGATAAAGCGCCGGTTGCAAAAACGAACCTTACCAAACAACAAATAGAAAAACAAAATTTAGGAAAAGATCTTCCCTTCCTTTTAAATTATACACCTTCTGTTGTTGTAAACTCTGATGCAGGCAATGGTGTGGGATATACAGGAATTAGAATTCGTGGAACTGATGCAGGCAGAATAAATGTTACAATAAATGGCATTCCATACAATGATGCTGAAAGCCAGGGGACTTTTTTTGTTGACATCCCCGACTTTGCGTCTTCAGCGCAGAATATTCAAATACAGCGTGGAGTGGGAACATCATCCAATGGTTCATCATCTTTCGGTGGTGCAATAAATATCACTTCCAACGAAGTTGTAAAAAAAACTTCAGTAGAAATAAATAATTCTGCAGGAAGTTATAATACATTTAAAAACTCACTTTTATTTAATTCAGGGCT
>JAFDXB010000260.1 GCA_018268175.1 Bacteroidota bacterium
AAACATTATTGTGTTTTCTTTTAAAATTTTTGCCTTTATTTTACCGACCTCATCTTAATATTATGAAACTTATTTATTGTCTTTTTTGCATTATCATTTCATTGCCTGCAACATCTCAAAGCAAGTGGCAGCAACGTGCAAATTATAATATGAATGTTGACGTTGATGTTTTAACAAACAGGTTTTCAGGAAAGCAAACTATTACATACATAAATAATTCACCCGACAATTTGGGTAAGTTGTATTTTTATTTATACCTGAATGCTTTCCAACCGAATAGCAGTATGGATATTCGAAGCCGTGAACTTGGAAAAAGATTAATAAATGGCAGGCCTGACTGGGATGGTAGAATTAAAGACACTCTTATTGGTTTAAAGGAAAATGAAACAGGCTGGCAAAAAATTTTATCAGTAAAGGTTAATGGTGTACCTCAAAAATATTATTATCGTGAAACTGTTCTTGAAGTTGTTCTAAGTAAACCTCTTCCTTCAGGAAGCACCTCTAAAATTGAAATGGAGTATGAGGCGCAAATACCTTTGCAAATTCGCCGTACCGGCAGAGATAACGGTATTAATAAGGTTCGTTACAGTATGAGTCAATGGTACCCGAAATTATGCGAATACGATTCTCACGGGTGGCAGGTTAATCCTTATATAGCACGTGAGTTTTACGGTGTGTGGGGAAATTATGATGTAACGATAAACATTGATAAGTCTTACAAACTTGGAGGTACGGGTTTATTAAAAAATGCAGCAGAAATAGGGTGGGGTTACGACAAAGCCGGTACTACATTAAAACCAACGCAGAACAACAAACGGAAATGGAATTTTGTTGCACAGAATGTTCACGATTTTATGTGGGCGGCAGATCCGGATTACAAACACATTTCCCGCGAAATTTCAGGAGGCAGGATGATCCATGTTATTTATAAAAATCCGTCGGGAGATTCTGTAACAGAAAGCAATTGGAAAAGAGTGGCTGATGCGGCAAAGGATGTTTTTCCTTTCGTAGAAAAAAGTTATGGCAAATATCCTTATCCTCAGTATTCATTTATTCATGGTGGCGACGGCGGTATGGAATATGCAATGGGAACATTAATTGCGGGCCCTTCTATTGGCACTGCATTTCATGAACTAATGCATTCCTGGTATCAGATGGTACTTGGCTTCAACGAAATTAAATATCCATGGATGGATGAAGGATTTGCTTCTTTTGCTGAAGATATTGTTAGCAGTTATTACTACAAAAAGCCATCTATAGATTATTACAATCAGCAACTGGCAAAAGATCCTGATAATTCAAATATTAAACGGCTATTGGAAATTCTTCCTGAAATGCATTCAGGTGCTTATGCAAGCTATTATAATATTGTTCGCTTAGGAATTGAAGAACCTCTTACAACTCCGGCAGATTTTTATAGTACCAATGCGGCGTATGGAGCAGGAGTTTATTCAAAAGGAGAAATATTTTTAGAACAATTAGGCTACATTACCGGTAAGCAAATGCGTGATAAAATTTTACTCGATTTTTATAATAAATATAAATTTACTCATCCGGGCCCGGATGATTTTATGGCTCTTGCTCAAAAAGAATCCGGCATTCAACTCGATTGGTATAAAGAATACTGGATCAATTCAGTGAAAACAATTGATTATTCAATAGACAGTTTATGGGAAGAAAACGGAGTAACTAAAATAAGATTTGCACGTATTGGTGAAATGCCAATGCCACTTGATATCGAATTAAAATACAGTAATGGCGATACCGAAATTTATAATATTCCTTTAGATATAATGTATGGAAGTAAAAATATTGATGGTGATTTAAAATTTAAAATTGTTGAGCCATGGCGCTGGGTTGCTCCAAAATATACTTTGGATATAAGCCGCAGGCTTACAGATGTTAAATCAGTTGAAATTGACCCTTCAAGGCGAATGGCAGATGTTGTGCGAAAAAATAATAAACTTGAATTGAGCTGGTAGGTATAAATTAAAATTCCTGCTGTATTTTTTCATATTTAAAAATTGGGAAAACATCTTATTAGGCAAATCTTTCGCACATTGTTATAAAATAATTTTCCAATTTGCCAACTTCTTTCATTCATAAAATTGAAAATTGAAAGAAACTCCTATAGCTTTTGATAAAGAAGAAATTTGTCTTTAAAGTATGCTTCAGGAAAAATTTTATCTATTTCCCATACATGTGGTTTACAACCACTTTCAAATATTTCTGTTGTAAGGTCGCCGCCTTTCAGGCAGATGAGGCCGTTTGCCATATCACGCCTTTTCTGCAAAAGGGGTTTGCTCCATTTCCAAAGATCTTTTAATGGCGCAACGGCTCTTGAAACAATACAATCAAATTTTTTGTTTTTTATTTCTTCGGCACGGCAATGTTCGGTGGTTACATTATTTATTTCCAATTCTGTACAAACTGCCCTGACAACATTTAATTTTTTATTTATACTGTCAACCAAATGAAAATTTACATCCGGAAAAAATATTGCCAATGGTACTCCCGGGAAACCACCACCGCAGCCCAAGTCCATTATATTGTCTCCACTTTTAAATTCAAAGTTTGCAGCAATAGCTAAGGAATGAAGAACATGATGTAAATAAAAGTTATCCATGTCTTTCCTGCTTATTACATTTATTTTGCTGTTCCATTCTTCATACAACGGTTTTAATTCTGAGAACTGCTGTATTTGTTTAGGAGTAAAATCTGAAAAATATTTTTCAATTATTTCCATGTTTGTCGTGGTTTTTTATAAATGGACGCAGCAAATATCAGATAATAAAAAAACATCCATACATCAGTTAAAATAAACCATGGGTATAAATCTTTTTCTCCTAATTTTTTTAATGATTTAAAAAGAATTACCGACTGAATTATTAATCGTAACCCAAATATTGCCAATGAATATTTCCAGTTAAAAAATATTGCTGATGCTATCAATGCAGGCAAATATAAAAAGTGAGTGAATGAATAAGTGCCGAGAAGAAGTTTATGAACAGGTTTATAATATTTTGCTGTAGTATAATGCCGCTGTTTTTGCTTAATCCATTGATTCCAGGAGGTTACGGGTTTGCTAAGAGTAAAACTTTCAGGATGAATTTGAATAGCGGTGTTATTTTTTGTGGCTGCTTTATTTATAAACAGGTCATCATCGCCGCCAGGCAAATTGTTGAGCGATGAAAAGCCCTTGTGCCTGAAAAAGATAGATTTTTTATAACTTAAATTCCTGCCTACTCCCATATATGGAAACCCTGCAATCGAATAACTCATATATTGTAATGCAGTATGAAAAGTTTCCCAACGAACCAATTTATTTAATATTCCCGGTAGTTTGTTATATGCGCCGTAACCTAAAACAATTTCAGTGTTTTCGTTGTAGGCGCTTTGCATTAATTCTATCCAGTTTTCAGACGCAGGAACACAATCAGCATCAGTTAAAAGTACAATTTCATTTTTTGCTGATTTAATACCAATACTTAAAGGAAATTTTTTTCCGGGAATCATTTTCGCTTCCTGTGTTAATTCTACAACATTTAACTGCCGGAATTCTTTTCGTAATTCTTCTAAAAGATATTTGCTGTCATCAAAAGAATTATCATTTACAACAATCACTTCATGAGTTGTTTTATATTCCTGAACAAGGCTTCCGGGAAGGTTACGAGCTAAATTGGCAGCTTCATCACGGGCACAAATAATAACACTTATGGGATGTGTTTGAGATGTTAGCCGGGGTTTGGTTTTATAAAATGCAAACCTTGAAAAGAAAAAAAGATAATAAAAAATTTGAAAGAAAGAAACGATACAGAAGATTACAAATATTATCAGGGGCCAATTCCGGAGAATTAAATCGAAATTCATGAGTGCAAATGTAAGCATCTGCATAACTTTGCAAACTTTAAAATTATTTCATGGCGGCGCTTACATTTAAACTTGAAAGAACAGATAAACATTCATCGGCCAGGGCCGGAGAAATAACCACTGATCACGGAAAAATTTCTACTCCTGTTTTTATGCCTGTAGGCACTGCCGGAAGTGTAAAGGCTGTTTCGCAGCAACAATTGGTAAATGATGTAAAAGCTCAAATAATTTTAGGTAATACATATCATTTGTATTTAAGGCCGGGATTACAAACTCTTGAACTTGCCGGCGGCTTGCATAAATTTAATGCATGGAACAAGCCTATACTTACCGACAGTGGCGGCTTTCAGGTTTTTTCACTTGCCAAAACAAGAAAGATTACTGAAGAAGGTGCATTATTTCAATCTCATATTGATGGAAGCAGGCACTTATTTACTCCCGAAAAAGTAATGGACATCCAGCGCATAATAGGTGGAGATATAATTATGGCATTTGATGAGTGCCCTCCCGGAGCAAGTGAATACAATTATGCAAAATCATCTTTAGAATTAACAAACAGATGGCTTGACAGATGTTTCAAAAGATTTAATGAAACTGGTGATAAATATGGTTATACCCAGAATTTATTTCCAATAGTGCAAGGCGGTATTCATAAGGATTTAAGAATAAGTTCTTGCGAATTTGTATCATCAAAAAATGCAACCGGGAATGCTATTGGTGGTTTAAGTGTAGGCGAGCCAACTGAAAAAATGTATGAAATATGTGCTTTGTGCTGTGAGCATTTGCCTCAAAATAAACCACGTTATTTAATGGGAGTTGGAACGCCCTGGAATATCCTTGAAGGAATTTCTATGGGTGTGGATATGTTTGATTGTGTAATGCCTACACGAAATGGACGCAATGCGATGTTATTTACAAGCAAAGGAATTGTAAATATTGACAATAAGAAATGGGAACATGATTTTTCTGTTATTGATGATGGTTTTGAAAGCCCTGTCAGCAATTATTATTCAAAAGCATATTTGCGGCATTTACTTAAAAGTAAAGAATATCTTGGTTTAACAATAGCTAGTATTCATAACCTCGCTTTTTATTTATGGCTCACAGGGGAAGCAAGGAGCAGAATAATTAACGGTGATTTTTTATCGTGGAAAAATGAAATGGTAAAAAAACTTCAGGTGAGATTATAAAAAGTTTAATTTAGTCAAATGAAATCATTTTTACTTTTTATTATGCTGGTTCCTTTTTTGGGAATTGCTCAAAAGGCGGCAACAGCATCTGTTGATGTAGCCATTTCTGATTTTAAAGATAAAGCCCTTGAAAACGAAGTTATCATTTTCAGAAGTTTTTTAAATGGAAATGAATTCAGTGGAAAATCTGATGAAACAGGAAAGTTTTCACTTGAATTGCCTGCCGGCGATAAGTATGAAATTTTTATTCTTGGGTTTAAAGATTCAACAAGTTATAACGTATTTGAAATTCCGGCGCCACCGCCGAATTCATCTTATAAAGATGCTTTTAAGGTTGACATAAAATTTATGCCTTCAAAAACATTTGTTTTAGAAGATTGCAATTTTGAAACAGGTAAAGCTACTTTAGAACCGGAATCGTATAGCGTAATTGATGAATTATATGCGTACTTATTAAGAAAGCCGGAAGATATTATTGAAATTGGCGGGCATACAGACAATGTTGGAAAAGCAGCTGCTAATTTAAAATTGTCTGAAGAAAGAGCTACTGCAGTTAAAAACTATTTAATTGCAAAAGGAATTGAACCCTCTAGAATTATTGCAAAAGGTTATGGTATGACTCAACCGGTTGCCGATAACAAAACTGAAGAAGGAAGAGCTACAAACAGGCGTACTGAAGTAAAAATTTTAAACTAAAATTTACCTTTGTTTATTATTTATTGAAAGCACAAAAAATACTGCAGAGTGATTGCTTTATGCATTACTCTGCAGCTTTTGATGAGAATTTATTTTATTCTTTATAAAAGTATAATCTAAAATTTCAAAGATTAAGGAAATGTAGCAGAAACAAGTTTTGTTATATTGTTAGTACTGTCTTGAAGTCCGTTAAAATCAATTCCAACAATGTTTGAACTTTCAACCATACCGTATTTAGGGGCGTAATAGTTATTTATTTCGGAACTTAAACCTGTTACCGGCAGAGGCCCGATAGAAGCGGAAATAGAAGATTTTACGTGAATAACATTATTATATGTATTTCCATTAATTGTACGGGATACGTTTTTTTCAACAATTTTATTATTTAAAACAATGCTTATAGGAAAAGGAAGTCCGGCATCTAAGGAGAAAGTGTTATCCCAGGAAGAATTTACCGGTTGATCTGTTTTAAGATAAAGGTTTTCAAACAGTTCTTCAGAAAGGCCCAATGGAGCCACCATTAACGTATAATAAGTATTGCCGGTTTGATTGTAATATTCAAGTGTGCCATTTGAATTTATGAATATTTTATATGTTTTACCATTTACTGTTGTATCTCTTCCTGCAGGAATTAAAGTATAATTTACAGGCGGTGTAGGAGGGTTATTTTCTTGAAATGAATAACTTCGTGAACTTCCGGCTTCAACGTTCATGTATGATTCAGGGGCTGAAGGAAGTTCTTCAGATTCATCTTTTTTGCATGAAAGTGCGGTTAAACATAATGCTGCCGCAAAAAATAGTGAAGATTTAAACATAATATTACAGTTTATTGCACAAGTTAATAATAAATTGCTTTTTTGTTTAAATAATTTTCATATCTTTGCGCTCCGAAAATTTATGGCTAAACAATCTTTAATTAAGCAGGACGGTACAATAGTGGAAGCATTAAGTAATGCTATGTTTAAAGTAAAGCTTGAAAACGGCCATGAAATTTTGGCAACAATATCAGGCAAAATGCGAATGCACTACATACGTATTTTACCGGGCGATAAAGTGGGTGTTGAAATGAGTCCATATGATCTTTCAAGAGGAAGAATAATTTTTAGGTATAAATAATATTATAATAGTTTAAATAATAAGAAAATGAAGGTTAGAGCTTCAATTAAAAAGAGGAGTGCAGATTGCAAAATCGTTAGAAGAAAAGGGCGGTTGTATGTAATCAATAAAAAAAATCCAAGGTTTAAACAAAAACAAGGATAATCATCTTTAAAACTGAAAATTAAAAATAGAATATGGCGCGTATTGCCGGTATAGATCTACCAAAATCAAAAAGAGGAGAAATAGGGCTAACCTATATATATGGTATTGGCCGTTCCACTGCTAAATACATTCTTGAAAAAGCAGGAATTGATGTAAATAAAAAGGTTAATCAGTGGAATGATGACGAACAAACTGCTATTCGTAACATCATTAACTCTGAATTTAAAACTGAAGGTGCACTTAGAAGTGAAACTCAAACTAACATCAAGCGTTTGCTTGATATAGCTTGCTATCGCGGTTTACGCCACCGTAAAGGATTACCTGTAAGAGGGCAGAGAACAAGAACTAACAGCCGTACAAGAAAAGGTAAGCGTAAAACGGTTGCAGGTAAAAAGAAAGTTGCTAAAAAATAATGCCGGAACTCCGGCATTACGCTTTATACGGCTATATTATTTGAGGCTTTCCGGATAGCTTAGCCGGGCAGGAGGAAAACTCAAACTCCATAAAGGAGAAATTTTAAAAGACCACCTAAAAAAAATGGCAAAACAACAAAGCGGAAAACAAAGCGCTAAAGCGGCCGCAAAAAAAAGAGTAGTAAAGGTAGATGCTTATGGGGATGCCCATATCGTTGCCAGTTTTAACAACATCATCATTAGTTTAACTAACAAGCAAGGCCAGGTTATTTCATGGTCATCTGCCGGTAAAATGGGTTTTAAAGGCAGCAAGAAAAACACTCCTTATGCCGCTCAAATGGCAGGAGCTGATGCAGCAAAAGTGGCTTCTGATGCAGGATTGAAAAGAGTTGATGTTTATGTAAAAGGTCCGGGCAGCGGCCGTGAAGGTGCTATCCGTTCTCTTTCTCAAAATGGTATCGAGGTTGTTATGATTAAAGATATAACACCTTTGCCTCACAACGGTTGCAGACCTCCAAAGAAAAGAAGAGTTTAATTTTTATTTATAAACAGGATGTATCATTTATTTTAGAAGCCTTTATAATGATGCATCGTCACTAAAAGGCATAATATTTTATGGCACGTTATACAGGCCCAAAAACAAGAATCTCACGCCGCTTCGGCGAACTTATTACCGGTAACGGAAAATGGTTGACAAAAAACAGCAACCCTCCGGGAATGCACGGTGCAAGCAAAAAACGTAAAACCCTTAGTGAATACGGCTTACAGCTTAAAGAAAAGCAAAGAGCTAAATACACTTACGGCCTTCTTGAAAAACAATTCAGAAAAACTTTCGACAGCGCTGCAAGATTAAGAGGCGTTACAGGTGAAAACCTTATCAAACTTCTTGAAGCTCGTCTTGATAATACCGTTTACAGACTTGGTATTTCTCCAAGCCGTCAAGGTGCAAGACAACTTGTTAGCCATAAACATATCACTGTAAATGGTGAAGTTGTAAATATTCCTTCCTACAGTTGTTCTCCGGGTGATATTATAGGTTTAAAAAACAAAAGTGCAGTTAATAACTCAATAACTTCAAACTTGCGTGGACGTAATCCTAAATTCAATTGGCTCGACTGGAACGAAACTGAAATGAAAGGTACTTTCATTACTTATCCTGAAAGAGAAAACGTTCCTGAAAATATTAAGGAACAACTTATTGTGGAATTGTACTCTAAGTAATCTTTTTTCAGTAATTAAATTTTTAAATTAAAACAACAAAATACAAATGGCCATTTTAAATTTTGTTAAACCGGATAAAATTGTTCTTCAAAAAGCAACTGAATTTGAAGCACAATTCGAGTTCCGCCCTTTAGAACCCGGATACGGTGTTACTATTGGAAATGCCCTTAGAAGAGTTTTGCTTAATTCCTTAGAAGGTTATGCAATTATCGGTGTTAATATCGCCGGTGCTGATCATGAATTCGCTACTCTTAAAGGCATCACAGAAGATGTAACTGAAATTATTCTTAACCTTAAACAAGTTCGCTTTAAACTTAAAGTTGACAATGATGTTAATGTTGAAAAAGTTACTCTTTCAATAAAAAACAAAACAGAATTTACTGCCGGAATGATTGGAGAAGCTTCTCCTGCATTCGAGGTTATGAATCCTGAATTGTTGATTTGTACTCTTGACAGTTCAGCAAAACTTGATATTGAAATTTCTATCGGCAAAGGCCGTGGATACGTTCCTGCGGAAGAACATAAAGAAAAAAATTCTCACTTTGGTTATATCCCTGTAGATGCAATTTACACTCCCATAAAGAATGTAAAATATGTAATTGAAAATACAAGGGTTGAACAACGTACCGATTTCGAAAAATTGGTAATGGAAGTTGTTACTGATGGAACTATCAATCCGGAAGAAGCTGTTAAACAAGCAAGCCGTATTCTTATTCAGCACCTGATGATAATTACTGATGAGAATATTACTTTCGATACCAAAGAGGATAAAAAAGAAGATCTTGTTGATGAACAAACTCTTCAACTAAGAAAAATGCTTAAAACTCCTTTGGAAGATCTTGACCTTTCAGTTAGAGCTTTCAATTGCTTAAAAGCTGCTAAAATCAACTCATTAAGCGAACTTGTGCAATACGAACAGGAAGACCTGATGAAGTTCAGAAACTTTGGCCAGAAATCTTTAAGTGAAATTGATTCAGTTCTTCACGATAGAGGACTTAGCTTTGGAATGGATCTTTCAAAGCTTAAACTTGAAGACGAAGCTTAATAATATAAATTAAAAATAACCTGTAATTCCTGACACGGTACAGGTTTAAACAAACAGTCATGAGACACGGAAATAAAAGAAAAAACTTAAGCAGAACTGCCGCACACCGCAGGTCGCTTTTAATGAATCTGGGAAGCCAGTTAATTGTGAACAAAAGAATCACAACTACTCTTGCGAAAGCAAAAGCATTAAGAACTTACATTGAGCCGTTAATTACCAAAACTAAACGCAACGATTCAAAAGAAGTTATCAGTCATAATCACAGAATTGTATTCAGCTATCTTAACGACAAAGCTGCAGTTAAAGAACTTTTTACTGTAGTTGCTCCTAAAGTTGCTTCACGCCCCGGAGGATACACAAGAATTATTAAACTTGGTATCAGAGTGGGTGATAATGCTGAAATGGCGATGATTGAACTTGTAGATTTCAACGAAGTTTACGGTAAACACATTGCAGAAACAACAGCTGCTGCAGAACCTGTAAAGAGAACACGCAGAGCCGGCGGAAAAAAGAAAGCTGCTGAAGAAACTTCTACAGAAGAAACTAAAAACGAAAATGAATAGTTTATTCCGACAGATATATTTCTTAGAATCAAGCGTATTTCATTTAATTATTTTAAAAAAAAGCAAACTGAAAAGTTTGCTTTTTTTATTTATATAAACTCCAAAATTTAATTATGAAATTATCAGATGCAACTTTACTACTTGAAGATGGAACAGTAATCCGCGGTACTTCTTTTGGTGCGAAAGGAACTACCTCCGGCGAACTGTGCTTTACTACAGGAATGACAGGCTATCAGGAAGTTTTTACCGATCCGAGCTTTACGGGGCAGGTATTAATAATGAATAATGCTCATACCGGAAATTATGGAGTATGCCCACAGGATGTTGAAAGTAACAAGATTTGCGTAAGAGCAGTTATAGGTAGAAACCTCGAAAAATTTTACAGCCGTGCATCCGCCGACAGGTCGCTTGAAGATTATTTTAATTCAGAAAATATTGTAGCAATTGGAAATGTTGATACTCGTTCTTTGGTAATTCATGTAAGAAAAAAAGGAGCAATGAATTGTATTATTTCTACTGATGATCATGATGTTGATTCATTAAGACGAAAATTGTTACAACATCCATCTATGTCAGGTTTGGAATTATCTTCGGGCGTGTCCACACAAAATGAATATGTAGCAGGTGATGCTGATTCACCGTTGCGTATAGCAGTGCTTGATCTTGGTATAAAAAAAGCAATTATTAATTGTCTTACAGAACGGAATGCTTTTGTGAAAGTTTTTAATGCAAAAACTTCGTTTTCGGAAATGGAAAAATTTAATCCCACCGGATATTTTATAAGCAATGGCCCCGGAGATCCTTCTGCAATGGGGTATGCTGTTAATACTGTAAAAGAAATTCTTGCTTCTCAAAAACCTCTTTTCGGTATTTGCCTCGGCCATCAACTTCTTGCTTTAGCAAATGGAATTTCAACTTTTAAAATGCATCATGGGCACCGCGGCTTAAATCACCCGGTTAAAAATTTAGAAACAGGGAAATGCGAACTTACAACTCAAAATCATGGGTTTGGAATTAATGCTGAAGATGTTGAATTAAATGAAAACATTGAGATAACTCATGTAAATTTAAATGATAAAAGTATTGAAGGAATCAGATTAAAAAATGGCGATGCATTCTCGGTTCAATACCATCCGGAGGCAACTCCGGGGCCGCATGACAGCAGATATTTATTTGATGATTTTATAAATTTGATCAAAAGTAAAAAGCATGCATAAGAAAGTTGGAATTATTAACGGGCCAAATCTTAACCTGTTAGGGCAGAGGCAATCTGATATTTATGGCGATATTTCATTTAATGTTTTTCTTAAAAAATTGCAGGATAAATATGAAGGTGTGGATATTAGGTATTTTCAAAGTAACATTGAAGGAGAGCTGATAAATGAAATTCAAAATATTGGCTTTAATATGGATGGTATAATATTAAATGCCGGAGCTTATACACATACGTCAGTAGCAATCGGCGATGCAGTTGCAGCAATTAAATGTCCGGTGATTGAGGTGCATATTTCAAATGTTTTTTCAAGAGAAGATTTTAGAAAATTTTCGTATCTGTCATCTGTTTGTGTAGGCCAAATAACCGGTTTAGGGTTATCAGGCTATGAATTAGCTTTAAGGTATTTTTTGGAGCTATAATTGTTCC
>JAFDXB010000261.1 GCA_018268175.1 Bacteroidota bacterium
CACAAGGAACTGCAGTTAATAGCTGCTAACGCAGGATTAGAAGGCGTTGCCTATGATGATGTAAATGATGCAATTGAATATGCTGTTTCTTCCGGAAATAATAATGATGTAATTGTTGTATGCGGAAGCTTTTTTGTAGTTGCTGAAGTTGATGTAAAAAAGTTTAGTGGTTAACTCTTCAGTTGCTCCAGCTTTTCAAACCCGTAAAACAAACATAGTGAATGCAAACTTTGTATAAACTCGTTATGGTGCAACATTAATTTTACTTCGGTAAGAGGTTTTGTCAAAATTTCAATTTCCTCATTGGGATCTAACTTTTGCAGGCCGGTTTTTTTTCCGCCTGTGGCTAGAAATAAATGGCAAAAATTATTTAACACTCCGGGGTTTGCGGCTGTAATGCCGAGATAATAAAAATTTTCAAAACAGTATCCTGTTTCTTCCATCATTTCACGTTCAGCAGTTTGTTGAGGCTGTTCATCTTTATCCATAAAACCACCCGGCAGTTCAATTAAAATTTGATCTACCGGATGGCGGTATTGCTTCACCAATACAACATTTTCATCTTCCGTAATGCCCATTACTACAACACTTGAGGGCATCTCAACAACATAATAAGGATCAACCACTTTACCGCTTGCCAGTTCATAACTGTCAACACGAGCAGTAAAATATTGGTGTTCGCTTAAATATTTTGAAGATAAAATTTTCAATCTTTACTCTTTTGCAGGTTTTACTTCATGTAATGTAATTTCAAAAATTAAAGTAGCACCGGGAGCAATTGCACCACCTGCTCCTCTGTCGCCGTAAGCTAATTCACTGGGAATATAAACCTTCCATTTTGAACCTACAGGCATAAGTTGTAAAATCTCTGTCCAACCTCTAATAACCCCATTTAACGGGAATTCAGTTGGTTCGCCGCGTTTAATAGAACTGTCAAATTCAACACCATCAACGGTTGTACCTACATAATCAACTTTAACTGTATCAATTGCTCTTGGCTTAACACCGTTCGGGTCTCCTGCTTTTAATATTTCATATTGTAATCCGTTTGGTAATGTAATTACCTCTTTTCGTTTTTTATTTTCGGCAAGAAATGCTTTTCCTTTTTCCCTTTCGGCAGACGATTTTTTTTCTGAAATTTTCATCATTTCCGTTTGCAAAATATTTAAACATGCCTCTTGGGTTAAAAGTTCTTTTCTCCCTTTAAAAACATCATCAAATGCCTTTTGAATTAAAGATGAATTTATTGTTGTCATTCCTTGCTCCTTAACATTTTGAGCAATGTTTAAACCTAATGCATAACTAAAACTATCTATTGAATTCTTTAATTGCACAGCCGGCGGAGCTGTTGCGGGCTTCGGTTTTGGGTTTGTTTGTGCTGAAACTGAAAGGCTTAAACCTGCCGCAGCAATTACCAAAAAAGTCTTTTTCATTATTATGTTTTTAAAAAATTTACACAAATAAACGTTGAATTAATCATTTGGAATCATACGGCCTGTTAAATGTAAAAAAACATCTTCAAGGTTAGCCGCCTTTACCTGTTTTGGCCTTTCAAAACCTGATGCCACTAATTCATCTATCATATTTTCAGGCGTATCTAATTTAATAATAGTCCCCTCATTCATAATTGCAATTCTGTCGCACAACTGTTCGGCTTCATCCATGTAATGGGTTGTAATAATAACTGTTGTACCGCTGTTGCGGATATTTTTAATCAGATCCCACAAATTCCTTCTGGCCTGAGGGTCGAGGCCGGTTGTTGGTTCGTCTAAAAAAATAATTTTTGGTTTATGTATTAACGTTGTGGCTATTGAAAACCTTTGCTTTTGGCCGCCGCTGAGTTCTTTGGTAAGGCTTTTGGCTTTATCTTCAAGATTCACTAACCTTAAATACTCAAGTGGATCAATTGTGGTATTATACAATCCCGCAAAGAGTTTAAGTAATTCAACAAGATTTAATTGCGGGTAAAACCCGGAAGTTTGCAGTTGAACGCCAATAATCTTCTTAATTTCTGCGGGGTCTTTATCAAGGTCAAATCCGCCAATTGTAACTTGCCCGGAAGTTTTTTCCCTTAGGGTTTCAAGAATTTCAAGTGTTGTTGATTTTCCTGCGCCATTGGGGCCGAGTAAACCAAATATTTCACCTTCATAAACGTTGAATGAAATATTTTTAACAGCCTGAAGCTCACCATAGGTTTTACTCAAACCATTAATACTTATAATAGCTTTATTGCTCATTTTGTGTTGTTAAAGATTTCAATTCATCCATCATTAATTTACTTCCAATAAAAAAAGGAGTTCGCTGATGAACAGCAGTTGGTTGAATATCCAGAATAGATTGAGTGCCGTTTGTTGCTACTCCTCCGGCTTTTTCAACAATAAAAGCAAACGGATTGCATTCATATAATAAACGAAGTTTCCCGTTGGGCTTATCAGTTGTGCCGGGATACATAAAAATTCCACCCTTGATTAAATTCCGGTGAACATCAGCTACCATGCTACCGATATATCTCTGGGTATAAGGACCACCATTGGACTTATCCTTTCTCTGGCAACTTTCAATATATTTCTGAACACCTTCTGAATATTGATAATAGTTTCCATGATTAACAGAATATATTTTACCTTTTTCAGGACATTTAATATTTGGATGGCTCAATGTAAATTCACCAATTGAAGGATCCAGAGTAAAACCATTCACTCCTCTTTTGGTTGCATAAACCAACATTGTTGACGAACCATAAATTACATATCCTGCAGCAACCTGCCGGTTGCCGGGTTGAAGGAAATCTTCTTTGGTGGCAGGTTTGCCAATTTCAGATACGCGTCTGAAAACACTAAATATTGTTCCGATCGAAACATTTACATCAATATTACTACTTCCGTCAAGCGGATCAAATAGGCAAACGTATTTTGACTGATTGCTTATTTCATCATCAAAAATCACAACGTCATCAATTTCTTCACTTCCAATTCCTGCGCAGCTTATGCCATGCTGCAAAACGCCGGTAAAGTGGTCATTTGCAAAAACATCAAGCTTTTTAACTTCTTCTCCCTGAACATTTGTAGTTCCATAATCGCCCAAAATATCTACGAGCCCTGCCTTATTAACTTCCACATTAACGCGTTTTGCAGCAAGCCCAATATCTCTAAGCAAACCTGAAAGTTCTCCCGTAGCACGGGGAAAATTCCTCAATTCCTGAATAGTAAACTCATCTAAAGTCTGAATGTTTCTGTTGATTGCCATAATGCTTTTTAAATTAGTTTTGCCCCCAAAAGTACAGATTTGCATCAGTAATAGATCACTATGAAAGTTTATAAATTTGGCGGAGCGAGTATTAATTCTATTGAACGTTTAAAAAGTTCTGCTCACATAATTAAAAATTCTCCCGGAAAAATTTTGGTTGTTGTTTCAGCAATGGGAAAAACCACCAATGCTCTTGAAAAGGTTGCAGAGGCTTTTTTTAATAATGAACAAAAGAAAGCTCTTGAATTATTTGAAGAAATTAAAACTGAACATATTGAGCTTGCTAAAAATATTCTAAAACAATCCTTCCAAACAACTCTTGCTGAACTCAGAGATATTTTCACTGAAGTTGAATGGCTGCTTCACGATACGCCTGTAAAAAGTTTCGATTATTATTACGATCAAATTGTTGCCTGCGGCGAATTGCTAAGTACCATAATCTTTAATAAATATTTACTGGAAATTGGAGTAAACAGCAAGTGGACAGACATTCGTGATGTAATAAAAACCGACAATACCTTCCGTTCAGGCAACGTAATGATGGAAGTTGTGCATCAGAAGATAGAGAGTGTAATAATTCCAATTTTCGAAGAATGTAATGTTTTGGTAACACAGGGTTTCATAGGATCCACAGACGAGAATGAAAGTACCACGCTCGGCCGTGAAGGCAGCGATTATTCAGCAGCAATTTTAGGAGCCGGGCTTAAAGCAGAATCTGTAACCATTTGGAAAGATGTTGATGCAGTGATGAATGCCGATCCCAGAATTTTTACTGATGCAGAGATTATTCCTTTTCTCAGTTATGCAGAAATAATAGAAATGGCTTATTACGGTGCTCAGGTTATTCATCCTAAAACAATAAAACCGCTAAAAAATAATAACATACCGCTTTTTGTAAAAAGTTTTTTAGATACTTCACTGCCGGGAACTGTTATAAACAATGATTCGCAAAAAAAATTACCTCCGATAATTATAATTAAAAACAATCAGGCGCTTGTTTCTTTTAAATCTTCCGATTATTCTTTTATTGAAGGATCTCCTTATAAAAAGTTGATTGAAATTTTAGATTCTTTAAATATAAAATCAAACCTTTCACAGCACACTGCTATATCATACTTGATTTCTATTGATTACAGCGAAGAGAAACTTATTAAACTGTCAGAAAAAATTTCAGCGTTGTTTGAAATGAATGTTGAAAAAGATTTGCAATTGATAACTATCCGGCATTACACGCCGGATACGATTGAAAAATTAACTCTTAATAAAAAAATAATATTAGAGCAAAAAACTCCGCAAACAGTGCAGTTTCTTGTGAAAACAACTATTGATAATTACCGGCAATAAAGTATTCCCCTTTTTTATTAATAAGAATAACCGGCAATTCGTGGCTTTGTTCAAATTTGTCGTAAACTGTTTTTAGGGAAGAACTAAATTCTTTTAAATATGGATTTGAAGAGGTGTTGTTATTTAAAAATTCCAGTGACTTTTTGTTATTGTACTTAACAGGAAAAACATGTACAGGAATAAATTCCTGCCGGCCGCTGTTTTTAACAATAGATGCAAGAATATACACTTCTTCCATAGGTACATCGGTTATAGGAATGCAACCTGTGGAAACGCAATTTCCATGGATATAAATATTGCTGCCGGGCCTTGATGAATTGCTCAATATCCTATCGGATGAATTTGGGTAATTTAATCCTAATGCCAAATGGTAACTACTGTTTGGATTAAATTCATTTATATAGTAAAACCCTTCAGGCACCTGAAAATCCCCTTCCATTCTTTTGGGACCCATTGAGCCGCTTTGTGTGCAAACTTTATACGTTTTTAAAAGAACAAAAGGCGAATTAACAGAAGCAGATGAAGATTTTACCCAAACCTCCATCTGCCTGTCAAATTTAAAAGAACGTACGTACATCTCCGTTGGTGGCCATGCTAAATTTTTTCTCTTGAATTCAGCCTTTAAAGAATCTTCTGTTCTTTTATAAACTGCAGAAATTCTTGAGTTAACAAAATCTCCCTGAGAAAAAACTGAAGAAGAAATTGCAATAAAAAATATAGCAATAATAATCCTGTTCATCAATTTATAAGTTGCCTCTTAATTCCTGTTCTCTTTCTAAAGCTTCAAAAAGGGCTTTAAAATTTCCTTTGCCAAATGATTTGGCACCTTTCCTTTGAATGATTTCGAAAAATACAGTAGGCCTGTCTTGTAATGGTTTTGAGAATATTTGAAGAAGATAACCTTCATCATCTTTATCAATAAGAATTCCTAATTCTTTAAGAGGCTGCAAGTCTTCATCTATTTTACCAACACGATCTAAAACATCCTCATAATAATTTGGGGGAATTGATAAAAATTCCACACCTCTGTTTTTTAAATCAGTAACAGTTTTAATTATATCATGCGTAGCAATTGCAACATGCTGTACGCCTTCACCTAAATAAAAATCAAGATATTCTTCAACCTGGCTTTTCTTCTTTCCTTCTGCAGGTTCATTTATCGGGAATTTCACGTATCCGTTTCCATTGCTCATAACTTTACTCATAAGCGCAGAATATTCTGTTGAAATATCATTATCATCAAATGATAAAATATTTTTAAAGCCCATTACATCTTCGTAAAATTTCACCCAGGGATTCATCTGATTCCATCCAACATTTCCAACGCAGTGGTCAACATACAATAATCCGCTTGGCGGTGGATTATAATTTGATTCCCATTTTCTATAACCCGGCATGAAGGTGCCTTTATAATTTTTTCTTTCAATAAAAAGATGAACTGTGTCGCCATAAGTGTGAATGCCACTCATTACCACTTCACCATTTTCATCTTTAAGAGTTTTAGGTTCCATATAACTTTTAGCACCGCGTTTAGTAGTTTGAATCCATGCATCTGAAGCATCGTCAACTTTTAGTGCAAGCATTTTAACACCATCTCCATGCAGAGCTACATGATCTGCAATTGGATTGTTTGGTTTTAATGCTGTGGTTAAAACGAAAGTGAGCTTTTCTTGTCTAATTACATACGACGCACGGTCCATAACTCCGGTTTCCGGGCCTGCATATGCCAGCGATTGAAAGCCAAAAGCTGTCTTATAAAAATGCGCTGCTTGTTTTGCGTTGCCAACATAAAATTCTACATAATCAGTTCCGTGAAGCGGTAAAAAATCAACCGTTGATGTTTGTGGAGCTTGTGCTTCTGCTGTTGTTTGCGGCATAATATTCAATTTTAAAGTCAGCAAATATACACAAAACAAAATTTTCATTTGCCACAGTATATTTGCCAAAATTCAGCGTATGAAAAAAGCAGGAATTCTTGGAGGTGGTCAATTAGGAAGAATGTTACTCCAGTCAGCCGCAAATTATCCTGTTGAAACCTTTGTTATGGAATCTTCCCGAGATTGCCCCGCTGCTTCTCTTTGCCATCATTTTACAGTTGGTAACATA
>JAFDXB010000262.1 GCA_018268175.1 Bacteroidota bacterium
AGTCTGCAAATAAAATGAATTATATCAAATCAATTTATTACCGTAATAAAATGTATTTACATGCAATTCATCTTGAAGGTTTTAAAAGAATAATATGGTTTATTCAAATGCCTTTGGAAGTTTTAATTCAAACATTAATTGGAAAAACATACCAGCTAAAAGGTTTAAGGATGTTTCTCAAGAATTATAAAAGAATGCTGAAATCCAGAAACCATTTTGAATCATTGGCAGGAGAAAACATTTTAAGTGTAACTGATGTTGTAAAAAAAATTAAAACATCTCTTGAAAACTTGTCTATTTCCCGGTTTTAAAATAATTAATCAATAAATTTACCGGTGCGATGACAAATTTTATTCCCATATTTCCATTAAACATTGTTGTTTATCCCGGCGAAAAATTGAACCTTCATATTTTTGAGGCGAGATATATTGAAATGGTTCGTGAATGTATTTCAAAAAATAAAAATTTTGGTATTCCCTCTGTTATAAACAATGAAGTAAAGGAGCTCGGCACCGCCGTAAAAATTTTAAGTGTTGAGAAGGAATATAAAAATGGTTCAATGGATATTAAAACTGAAGGCGTTGAAGTTTTCAGGATTCTTGAAGTAATTAAAACTATTGAAGGAAAAAAATATAGCGGTGCAATTGTAAATTATCCGGCCAATAATCTCGATGGCGGAAGCACTGCGCTGATGAATAAAATACTTCCCGCCATGAGGGCGGTTTATAAGCAGTTAAAGGTTGATAAGGATTTTAATAAAAATGACGAAGACCTTAAAGTATATGATATAGCGCACCTGGTAGGTATGACCGTTGAAGAAGAATATATTTTGCTTGAACTTAACAACGAACTTCACCGTCAGGAATATTTGCGCAGGCATTTAAACAAACTTCTTCCGCTTGTAGATGCACTCGAAAATTTAAGGCATAAAATTAAAATGAATGGCCATTTCAGAAACCTCGAAGGCTTTAAATTCGGCGAGTGAATTATTAACTCTTTGTCTTGATTTTGGTAACACCAGAAAAAAGGCTGCACTTTTTAAAGGAGATAAAATAATTTCTGCTCCGGACATTGGTTTAGGTTCATTAGATAATATTTCGTCTGTGCTTGAACGTTATCATCCGCAAAATTCAATTTTGTCATCAGTTACAGATCACGATATTGAAATAGAAAAATTGTTGGAGAAGAAAACAAAATTTCACAAACTTTCTGAAAAGACTAAAATAAACTTTTCAATTCCGGTAAAACATCCTGAAACAGTAGGTGCAGACAGGCTTGCACTTGTAGCAGCCGCGATAAAATTTTTTCCGCATAAAAACAACCTCATAATAGCTTTGGGAAGCTGTATTACTTATAATTTCATTAATCAGTATCATCAATTTCTTGGCGGAGCCATAAGTCCCGGAAAAAATATGCGCTTTAGAGCAATGGCTGAATTTACTCATAAACTGCCGCTGGTAGAATTTGACGAATCTTTTCCATTAATCGGTTACAATACAAAAACTAATTTACAGTCTGGAGTAGTTATGGGAATGACCGGTGAAATTGACGGTTTCATAAATAATTTTGCCGAAAAGTACTCTAACTTTAACGTGGTTTTAACCGGTGGTGATTGTGCCTATTTTGCAACACAACTTAAAAACAAGATATTTGCCGACTTTAATTTTTTATTCAAAGGATTGTATGCACTCAGTGAAATTAATAACAGTAAGTAAAACAAGCCTTCTCGTTTTGCTTCTGTTGGTTTCTTCTTTTATCCGGGCTCAGGATAATTCTCCTTATTCACGTTATGGATTGGGCGATGCCGTACCTAATCAAAACATTTTAAGCCGCGGAATGGGAGGGATTTCTGCCGGTTTATTCGACAGGCAAAGTCTTAATTTAGTTAACCCTGCAGCATTAAGTTCAATTGGAAGCGTAGTTTTTGATTTTGGCGGTGAAGTAGATTTGCGTACATTAAAAAGTAACCTGACTCCTGAAAAATTTACTTCTGCAAATACAACAATATCTTATATGCAGTTGGGCCTTCCATTGAGTAGCCCTAAAATGATGGCAAAAGGAAAATCATGGGCATTGAGCCTTGGCTTGCGGCCTTCAACCCGTGTAGCTTATAAAATATCTGACAATAAAAGAATTCCTAACATTGATTCAGCAAATACAACTTATGAAGGTTCCGGCGGTGTAAGCCAGTTTACATTAAGTACAGCACTACGCTTAAAGAATTTCAGCATAGGAATTACCGGTGGTTACAATTTTGGGAATCGCGTTTATAGCACCAAACGATATATAATAAATGATTCTCTTTATTATTTTGCTGCAAATAAACAATCAGACATAGATTTCGGTGGAATATTTATTACCGCCGGAATTCAATATGGAATAAAAATGAATGGTGGTGCGGATTTGCGCTTAGGCGCCTACACTAATTTCGGGCAATCAATGAATGCCAAAAGAAGTAGTTTGCTCGAAACATTTATTGATGATGGCGACGGAGGAATTATTCCTGTAGATACAGTTTCTTACGTTCCAAGAGAAGAAGGGAAAATTAAAATGCCGGCAACTTACGGTTTTGGATTTACTTATGCCGACAGCAGCAATCACTGGCTGTTTGGTGCTGATTATGAAACAACAAAGGGTTCTGACTACAGAATTTTTGGACAAAAAGATAATATCGTAAATTCTTACAAAGTAAGAATGGGTGTTCAGTATTTTCCGGCAAACAGAAACACACAAGCGTCAAAATATTTTAGTTTTGTAAAATACAGAGCCGGATTTTATTTTGGTACGGAGCCGGTGAAAGTTGATAAACAAATAAATCAATATGCTGTTTCAATCGGTGCTGGTTTTCCATTAACATCATTACAAATGCTACGTTACGGCGAATATGCTTTACTTAATGCAGCTATTGAAGCAGGAGGCCGTGGAACAAAAAGCACAGGATCTATAAGAGAAAGTTTTTTGCGGTTTAATGTTGGAGTTTCTATGACCGCAAGATGGTTCCAGAAACGCAAGTACGATTAATGTTTAAGCTTTGCACTATAGCATTTTTAGCACTAATTTTTTCAGCTTGTGAAAATAATGCTGATCTGGTTAAAAATATTGGATCAAAAAAACTGGGTGTAGAAGAAGCAGAAAAAATTAAAGTTAATTATACGGTTGGAGGTAAAATTAAAACGGTGCTGACAGCTCCTCTTATGCTTCGGGTGCAGGATAAAGAAAGCTATATTGAATTTCCTAAAAAATTAAAGGCTGTTTTTTATAACGATGAAGGCGTTGCCGAAAGTGTTCTAACTGCCAAATATGGTAAATACAAAGATTACCAAAGCATTGTTTTTTTAAAGGATAGCGTAAAAGTTATAAATTTTTTAAAAGGAGATACCTTATACACTGATGAGCTTAATTGGGATAGAAGCCGCGCCGGGGTTGAATTTTACACGGATAAGCCTGTAAAGATCAGAACTAAGACTCAAATATTAAATGGTATAGGCATGGAGGCCAGCCAGGATTTTAAATCTTATCATATCACAAAATTTACAGGTGTAATTTCTGTTCCTTCTTCCTCATTTCCTGAATAACAAATCACATATTCGTAACTTCATTAAAAAATGAATTATGGAATATAGAAGATTAGGAAAATCAGGGTTACAGGTTAGTGCCCTTTCCTTTGGAAGTTGGGTAAGTTTCAGCAAACAAGTTGATGATAAAGTGGCCGATGAGTTGATGGGTTTTGCCTACGACAATGGCATAAACTTTTTTGATAATGCAGAGGTTTATGCACTCGGGCTAAGTGAAGAAATGATGGGAAGAGTTCTTAAAAGTAAAAAGTGGGAACGGTCTTCCTTTTTAGTTTCATCAAAAGCTTTTTTCGGGTGGCATGGAAAAGAAAATAAACCTAACCAAAAAGGAAACAGCCGCAAACATTTGCTGGAAGCCTGTGATGAAGCATTGAAAAGATTGCAGGTTGATTATCTTGATCTTTATTACTGCCACAGGGCAGATAAAAATACGCCCGTTGAAGAAACAGTTTTTGCAATGAACCATTTGCTTGATCGCGGCAAAATATTATATTGGGGAACGAGTGAGTGGACCGGCGTTGAGATTATGGAGGCCCACAGAATTGCAGCACAAAACCATTTAATAGGGCCAACAATGGAACAGCCACAATATAATTTATTTGAGAGGTTTAAAGTAGAATCTGATTATTCTGAAATCTATAAAAATGTAGGGCTGGGAACTACTATTTGGAGCCCTCTATCTTCAGGCTTGCTTAGCGGAAAATATAATAATGGCATTCCTGAAGGAAGCAGGTTTTCGTTGGAAGGTTTTGATTGGTTAAAGGACCAGCACCTTATTGCCGGAAAAATTGAAAAGGTTAAACAACTTGCAGAAGTAGCAAAAGACCTAAATATTTCAACCGCTGTTTTAAGTATAGCCTGGTGCCTGAAAAATCCAAATGTTAGTACTGCAATATTAGGCGCCACAAAAAAATCGCAACTTGAAGAAAACCTAAAAGCTATTGATGCACTTCCTTTATTAACTGAAGAAGTTATGGAAAGAATTGAATCTATAATGCAAAATAAACCGGCTATTGTATAATGGTAAAAGTTTACGGAATAAAAAATTGCACCACAGTTAAAAATGCTTTGGCTTGGCTTGATGAAAACAAAATTGAATATACATTCTATGATTTTAAAAAGGATGGTGTTTCAGAAAAGGATTTTAGGACATGGTTAAAATATTATCCATGGAATATTTTAATAAACCAAAAAAGCCATACCTGGAAAGGCTTAACAGAGAAGGAAAGAAAAATTATAAAGGATGATGATTCAGCAATTCAAATAGGAATAGAAAAACCATCAATAATAAAAAGGCCGGTGGTGGTAAGCGGAAAGAAAATTCTTTTAGGATTTAATAAAGAAGAATACAAGGAACTTTTCAAAAAATAATTTATGACGTTTAAAGGAAAGACAATTTTTATATCCGGCGCTACACGCGGAATTGGAAAAGCAATTGCTTTAAAATTTGCATCAGAAGGTGCTAATATTATAATTGCGGCAAAATCGGTTGAAGAAAATCCAAAACTGGGGGGTACAATATATTCTGCGGCAGCAGAGATAGAAAATGCCGGCGGTAAAGCATTGCCTGTGCGCTGTGATATAAGAAGTGAGGATGATATTAGCGCTGCAGTAATGGCCGGGGTAGAAGCTTTTGGCGGGATTGATTTTTTGGTAAACAACGCTTCAGCGATATCGCTTACAAATATTGAGCAAACGGACACTAAGAAATTTGATCTTATGTTTGACATTAATGTAAGAGGTACTTTTTTTACAAGTAAAGCATGCATACCTTATTTAAAAAAATCTTCTAATCCGCATATTCTTACACTTTCGCCACCGTTAAATTTTAATTCAAAGTGGTTTAAGTCACATACTGCTTACACGTTAAGCAAATACAATATGACAATGATTTCTCTCGGCCTTGCCGAAGAATTGAAACAATTTTCCATTGCAAGCAATACTTTATGGCCTAAAACAACAATTGCAACGGCTGCGGTAAAAAATTTACTTGGGGGCGATGCATTGATAAAAATGAGCAGGAATCCCGAAATAATGGCTGATGCTGCACATTATATTTTTTCTCTTCCTTCAGATACTTTTACCGGCCGCAATTTTATTGATGAAGATATTTTAAAAGAAAAAGGAGTAACCGATTTTGAAACATATTCGGTTACTCCGAATGGAAGATTATTTACTGATCTGTTTATTGATTAAAGATTTGGTACGCCATCGGGCCTGTTGGAGTTATAGCCTACCAACAAAGCAGCCATTACTAACCCTATATCTTTTAGCATCATTAATAATCCTGTTTGCTTAACTATTTCGCTTTCTCCGCTAACAACAACCGGCACATGAATTAGGAAAATAAATACAAGCAGCATTCCGGCGAGCATGTAACATGCGGTTTTTGTATATCTGTCAACCAGTATAGCAATTGATGCTAATATAAATCCTGCTCCTGAAATATAAACCCACACTATACCTCCCGGCACATAATCCGGAACTATAGATTTCATGTTTTCTGCATTGTATAAATGAAATATTCCGAATAGGCCCATGATGATTGCAAATACAACACAGGCAAGGCGATGTCTGGATATTCTTCTCATGATGTAATGTTTTAGAAACTTAATTTACGAAAAAAAATTAATATTTCCTTAACAATTACATTTTTTCTAATATTTGAATATTTTTTTATTCAAATGATTCCGGCCTCATCATCGGAAAAAATAATACATCCTGAATACTTTCCTGGCCTGTTAAAAGCATGCACAACCTGTCGATACCAAAACCAATTCCTGAAGTTGGAGGCATACCGTATTCCAAGGCCCGTAAGAAATCATGGTCAATAAACATAGCTTCGTCATCACCTCTTTCCATTAACCTTGCTTGCTCTTCAAACCTTTCCCGTTGTTCTATAGGGTCATTAAGTTCTGAATAAGCATTTGCTATTTCTTTCCCGTTTACTATAAGTTCAAAACGTTCAACTAAGCCTTTATGTTCACGATGCTTTTTTGTAAGAGGGCTCATCTCAACAGGATAATCGGTTATAAATGTCGGCTGAATAAAATTTGCTTCACATTTTTCACCAAATATTTCATCAATAAGTTTTCCTTTGCCCCATTTTGCATCGGCATGAATTCCAAGAATGTTACATGTTTTTCTTATACCATCTTCATCCATATTGCTGATATCAATTCCTGTATTTTCTCTTATCGCTTCAAACATTGAAATTCTTCTGTATGGCGCTTTAAAACTTATTTTTTTTCCTTTGATATTTATTTCATGCGAGCCATTTACAGCCATTGCAGTTTGTTCCAATAATTTTTCTGTTGTATCCATCATCCAGTTATAATCTTTGTAGGCAACATAAAATTCCAGTATTGTAAATTCAGGATTGTGGGTTCTGTCCATGCCTTCATTTCTGAAGTTGCGGCTAAATTCATAAACCCATTCAAAGCCTCCCACAATAAGGCGTTTTAGGTAAAGTTCATTTGCGATACGCATGTACATAGGCACATCCAAAGCATTATGATGAGTAACAAAAGGCCGTGCGGCAGCACCTCCGGGAATACTTTGGAGAACGGGAGTATCAACTTCAATTGCGCCTTCATCATTTAGAAAAGTTCGAAGAGCATTTATCATTTTTGTTCTTTTGATAAATGTTTCCTTAACGCCGGGGTTAACAATTAAATCAGCATATCGCTGCCTGTAACGGAATTCCGGGTCGGTAACTTCATCAAAAGTTTCACCTTCTTTTTCCTTTACAATTGGCAATGGACGCAGAGATTTACTTAAAAGTGTAAACTCTTTTACATGAACAGATGTTTCTCCGGTTTTTGTAGTAAAAACAAATCCTTTAATACCAACAATGTCTCCGATATCAATTAATTTTTTCCATACTTCTGTGTAAAGAGATTTATCTTCTGTGGGGCAGATATCATCCTGGCGGATATAAAATTGTATTTTACCTGAACTATCCTGCAATACAGCAAAGTTTGCTTTCCCCATATCGCGGATGCTCATAATTCTGCCGGCAAGGCATACTTCAGAAAACA
>JAFDXB010000263.1 GCA_018268175.1 Bacteroidota bacterium
AAAAAAAATCACTATGCCACTTTCGTCTTTGCTATCCACATTCAACGAACCCGAAACTTTGAAAATGGCAAAATTAGGCCGTGAATTACGGGAAAAGGGAATTGATGTTACTGATTTAAGCCTTGGAGAACCTGATTTTAATACACCTGATCATATAAAGGAAGCAGCAAAGAAAGCTATTGATGATAATTATAGCCATTACACGCCGGTAGCCGGTTTTCTGGATTTACGAAAGGCAATTTGCGATAAATTTAAAAGAGAAAATAATCTTGATTATACTCCCGACCAAATAGTTGTTAGTACCGGCGCAAAGCAATGTATTGCTAATGCTGTACTTGCAATTGTTGATAAAGGTGATGAAGTTATTATTCCCACGCCATTTTGGGTTACATACAGTGAAATAGTAAAGTTAGCCGGTGGTATTGTTATTCAGGTTAGAACTACTCAGGAAAATGGTTATAAGATTACACCTGAGCAACTTGAAGCTGCAATTACTCCTAAAACAAAATTTTTTATGTTTTCTTCCCCTTGTAATCCTACGGGGGCATTGTATAGTTATGAAGAATTGAAAGCTCTCGCAGAAGTTTTTAAAAAGCACTCCAATATTTATATAATGAGTGATGAAATTTACGAACATATAAATTTTGGCGGTAAGCATACGAGTATAGCATGTTTTGAGGAAATTAAAGAGAGGGTAGTTGTTATTAATGGTTTAAGTAAAGGTTTTGCTATGACGGGCTGGAGACTTGGGTATATGGCAGCAAGTAAAGAAATTGCCAAAGCTTGCGATAAAATTCAGGGGCAGTTCACAAGCGGCACCAATGCCATAACACAGCGTGCAGCTATTGCAGCTCTTAATGGCAGCCTTGAACCCACGTATAAAATGGTTGAACAATTTCAGAAAAGGCGTGATATTGTAATGAAACTTCTTCTTGAAATTAAAGGCATAGAAATTAATGAGCCGCCTGCGGCATTTTATGTTTTTCCTAATGTGAAAGCATATTTTAATAAAAAAACTCCTGCCGGAGAAATAATTGCAAATGCAGATGACTTGTGTATGTATCTGCTAAATGATGCACATGTAAGTACCGTTACAGGAAAGGCTTTTGGAGAACCTGACTGTATCAGAATTTCTTTTGCAAATAGTATTGAAAACCTGGAAATAGGTTTAAATAAAATTAAAAAAGCACTCGAAAATTTAAAATGATGTGAGATCCACAGAGGTTGTGGATGAACTAAGTTGTAGCAGTTTTGAATGTAATTCTAACACCTGTGGAATAAGCATATTTTCTTCATCATTGTAAATAACAAAATCACACTGTTGCATTTTCAAATCTTCATCCATTTGGTTGCTCATACGTAACAAAATTTCATCAACCGCAAGGTTATCTCTCGATTGAATTCTTTTTAAACGCAAGGGTAGAGGGCTTGATACTCCAATTACATTATCTAAATAAACTTCTGAACCTGCTTCAAAAATCAAGGCCGCTTCCTTTATTGCATAAGGAAAAGTTTGTTTGGCCATCCAGTCATTAGCATCTCTAATTGTAGCCGGGTGAATAATTGAATTCAGATGATTTATTCGTGCCCTGTCGCTGAATATATTTGCCGAAATATATTGTTTGTTCAATTTGCCGCCAACAAATGATTTTTCACCGAAATAACTTGTTATTTCCTTTTGTATTTTAGGATCGGTATTTATAATTCTTTTTGCTTCTATATCTGCAAAATAAACGGGCACACCAAGTATTTGAAATATTTTGGCAACTGTAGATTTGCCACTTCCCATTCCACCGGTGAGCCCGACTTTTAGCATAAAAATTATTTTTTAACTTCTGCTGTTGCAGCCTTATTGGCTGAATTCGACCATTCCAGGCTTACAGCAGTTTTTTCAATTTTCATATAACTTCCGGGACTTGTTTCCAGCATTATAGTTCCATCTTCATTTACTTTATTTATAGTGCCATGAATGCCGGATATAGTAACTATTTTGTCTCCCTTTTGCATTGAGTTTACAAATTCTTTCTGTTGTTTGGCTTTCTTTGCCTGCGGCCTGATCATAAAAAGCCAAAACACAAGGATCATCAATCCCATCATTATCAACGTTCCTGAACTTCCGCCCTTTCCGCTTGGATCCGGCGCCATTAAAAAAATGTTTAAAATTTCCATTTTATTTTATTAATTATTGTTTTTCTACTGTTCCTTTTAATAGCAATTGTGGAAAGGTTGCATTTGATGTTACAACCACATGCTTGTTCATATTACCTTCACGCCTGCTGCTGTTAAACTTCACTTTTATTTCGCCGTCATTGCCGGGCTGAATCGGTTCTTCAGGCTTTTCGGGCACTGTGCATCCGCAACTTGCGGAAGTGTTTGTTATTATAAGTGGATATTTTCCTGTATTCTTAAATTTAAAACTAAATTCCACTATATCACCTTCTTTAATTGTACCGAAATCATATACTGAATCATAAACCATAACCTGAGTTTGGGTAAGAGAATCCTGCTTCGCAAGATTATCAATAGAATTCTTTTTAGGATCTCTTATTTGACATGAAATAAGCAATGGAAGGATTATATAAAGTAACTTTCTCATTATAAAGTGCTGTTTTTATACTTCTGTTTTTCTATTTTATTTTCTGCGGAAAGGTCTTTATTAATATTATCAAGAAGGCCGTTTACAAATTGTCCGCTTTGCTCTGTGCTGTATGCTTTTGCAAGATCAATATATTCGTTTATTGTTACTCTGGTTGGAATGGTTTCAAAATATAGAAATTCGCATACTCCCATTTGAAGAATTATCAGGTCTAAAGCTGCTATTCTGTCTGCATCCCAATTTTTTAAACGGGGTTTAATTAAGTTTAATGTTACTTCAGATTTATCTATAACTGTAGTAAGAAGATTTTTTGCAAATTCCATTTTCTCCTCAGTAATAAAATCCCTAAAACTGTTTTCGTCCTGCTTATTAAAGTAATTTAAAACCAAACTATGCATCATTTCAGCATCATCATCACGATTCAAAAAGTGTTCTTCAATGTGAGTTGTAAAATCTTCTGACGGTAGAAGAATATCTGTAAAAATAAATTCCAAGATTCTTCTTTCACTTTTTTTATTTCGTGAATTTAGTTCTGTGTAATCTTTGTATTCAGGCGTAGCAATTAATTGCTGATAAAATTTTTTTATTAGTTCCTGTTCAGTGAAAGAATAAAATTTGTAATCTTTAACCAGTTCGGAAAAGGAAGTATTTTCAAGAGTTTTCCATAATAATTCATTGCCTGCAATGCGTGTATTTACATGCAAATCTTCATATGATGGCAAATGTTTTGAAGCTTTATGGCGGGCATCTGTTTCAGAATATCGGGCTACTTCAATAACAAAATAAATGAGATAAACAAACAATTCTTTAGACTCATCAATTTTTTTCTTCAGCATTTTTATGGCCTCATCCTTTGAAACAGGAGTGCTAAATGAATCAATTGCATATAAAGTCTGCATCACTTTAACTCTTATATTTCTTCTGCTGATCATTTACGACATTATATTTTAAGCGGCAAAAGTAGCATTAAACTTTGTTGTATCAATCTTTAAAATGAAAATAATTATATGTTAAAATGTCTTGCAATTTTTTTCAAAACTGACAATAAATATTCTTACCTGACAAAAGAAACATTCTTAAGCTGTTGGTATAAATTTCGTGTACTTTTGCGTACCAAAAAATTGTAATATTTAAATACATTAAACATTATGGCAAAGATGTCGAACACTAACATGCAACTAAACATAAAACCCTTGCATGATAGAGTAATAGTAAAGCCTGCACCGGCAGAACAGAAATCAGCGGGCGGCATTATAATTCCTGATACAGCAAAAGAAAAACCTCAAAGAGGTACAGTTATGGCAGCAGGCCCGGGTAAAAAGGATGAGCCTGTTACAGTAAAAAAAGGTGACACTGTGCTTTACGGCAAATATGCAGGTACCGAAATTTCTTATGAAGGCGTTGATTATTTAATCATGAAAGAAAGCGATATCCTTGCAATCATTTAATTACTAAAATTTAAAAATACAAATAGATTTATGTCTAAAATTTTATACTTCGATATTGAAGCAAGAAATAAAATGAAAAAAGGCGTTGATACTTTAGCAAATGCAGTAAAGGTAACGCTTGGGCCAAAAGGTAGAAACGTTGTTCTTGAGAAAAAATTCGGTGCTCCGCAAATCACAAAAGATGGTGTTACCGTTGCTAAAGAAATTGAGCTTGAAGACCCAATTGAAAATATGGGTGCTCAAATGGTAAAGGAAGTTGCAAGCAAAACAGCTGAAATTGCAGGCGATGGTACTACTACTGCTACTGTTTTAGCTCAGTCTATAATCAGCGAAGGCTTGAAAATGGTTGCTGCAGGCGCAAATCCTATGGATCTTAAACGCGGAATTGATAAAGCGGTTGACCTTGTGGTGGCTAACCTTAAAGAACAAAGCCAGACTGTTGGAAATGATTCAAAAAAAATTCAGGCGGTAGCCACTATTTCTGCAAACAACGATGAAACAATCGGTAAACTAATTGCCGAAGCTTTTTATAAAGTAGGAAAAGAAGGCGTTATTACTGTTGAAGAAGCAAAAGGTACCGACACAACTGTTGATATAGTTGAAGGTATGCAATTCGACCGCGGATATATCAGCCCTTACTTTGTAACCAACAGCGAAAAAATGCATGTTGAATTACAAAACCCATACATTCTGATTTTTGATAAAAAAATCTCCGCAATGAAGGACATCCTTCATATACTTGAAAAAGTTGCGCAAAGCGGAAGGCCATTACTTATTATTTCTGAAGACCTGGAAGGTGAAGCACTTGCAACTCTTGTTGTAAACAAACTTCGCGGTACGCTTAAAGTGGCAGCAGTAAAAGCTCCCGGATTTGGCGACCGCAGAAAAGAAATGCTTACAGATATTGCTATTCTTACCGCCGGTACAGTGGTTAGTGAAGAGCAAGGTTACAACCTCGAAAATGTTGATCTTACTTATCTTGGACAGGCATCTTCTGTTACTATTGATAAAGACAATACAACTATCGTAGGTGGTAAAGGAGCTAAAAAAGATATTCTTGCAAGAGTTAATCAAATTAAAGCTCAAATTGAAACAACAACTTCAGATTACGATAAAGAAAAACTTCAGGAACGCCTGGCAAAACTTGCCGGAGGTGTTGCGGTACTTTACGTAGGTGCAACAACTGAAGTTGAAATGAAAGAAAAGAAAGACCGTGTTGATGATGCTCTTCATGCAACAAGGGCTGCTGTTGAAGAAGGTATTGTGCCCGGTGGTGGTGTTGCATACATCAGAGCTGTTTCCGTTCTTGAATCAAAAGTAAAAGGACAAATTGCAGATGAGCAAACAGGTATGGCAATTGTTCGCCGTGCTTTAGAAGCTCCTGTACGTACTTTAACTGCTAACGCAGGAATTGATGGCTCTATTGTTATTCAAAAAATAAAAGAAGGAAAAGGCGATTATGGTTTTAATGCAAGAACTGAAGTGTATGAAAACCTCTTTAAAGCCGGTGTTATTGATCCTACAAAAGTAAGCAGGGTAGCTTTGGAAAATGCTGCTTCTATTGCCGGAATGCTTTTAACAACAGAGTGTGTTATAGCAGATAAACCAAAAAAAGATGAACCTCAAATGCCGGGTGCGCCTGACATGGGTGGTATGGGTTACTAATACAATCTTAAAAAAGGGTTTCATTTCTGAAACCCTTTTTTATTTCCCGAATTTTTCATTGCACGAAGGGATAGAACATTTATATAAACATTGTGCAGCTTGATCGGATTCTTTGCGGCCTTCGTGGTTACCTTACATTTAACCACAAAAAATTTTGAAACCTTTTAAAAAGGGTTTTAATTTAACTTACTACCGGCCTGAGTTTTTGCAATTCAGAAAACAGCCTTTTTTCTTCTGCGGACAAATGTTGTGGCAGTTTTACAGAATAGGTAATAAATAAATCCCCGAAATTGCCTTCAGATTTATAAACAGGGAAACCTTTGCCTTTCACTCTTGTTTTAGTATGGTTCTGCGTTTCAGGCTGAACCTTTAATTTTAAATTGCCATGTAAAGTTTCCAGAGTTACATCACCACCAAGCAGGGCAGTATAAAGATCAATTTCTAAAGTTTTATGCAAATCACTTCCTGTCCGGCGAAATTCTGTATTATTATTTATTGAAATTGTTATGTAAAGATCGCCTGCAGGCGCTCCATTGCTTCCGGCTGTTCCATAACCTTTTAGTTTAATTACCTGTCCATCTTCAATTCCCGCAGGTATTGTAATTCGTATATTACGGCCGTTTATCGAAAATGTTTTCTTTTCAGTTCTAAATGCCTCTGTTAAATTAAGTTGCAACGTTGCATTCACATCCTGGCCTTTTCTTTTAAAAGATTGCCGACCTCCACCGCCAAACATTGACGAAAAGAAATCAGAAAATCCGCCTTCGCCGAAATCAAATTCACCGCCACCAAAGTTTCCATATTGCCCGTATGAACCCTGACTTTGGCTCCGGCGTTGCTTTTCAAAAGCTTCACTATGTTGCCAATCCTTTCCATATTTATCATATTTCTTTCTTTTTTCAGGATCGCTGAGAACTTCGTTTGCTTCGTTAATTTGTTGAAATTTTTTATGAGATTCAGGGCCCGGATTAGTATCAGGATGGTGTTGACGTGCCAGCTTTCTGTAAGCTTTTTTAATTTCATCTTGGGTGGCATTTTTAGAAATTCCCAATATTTTATAATAATCCATGAATTCCATATCCTTAAAAATTTACCTTTTTTGAATGTTTTTTATATATGATTGAATACCGAATGCCTTATTAATACTGTCTTTTAAAAAAATGCTGTCATTAGCAGACTGAAATTCAATTCCAACATCAAAATGAATTGAATCTTCTTTATAAACCGAAATTTTATTATTTACATTGTTATACTTCAGCAATTGATTGTTTGCATCCATTTCATTATTAAACGATTTTATTACAATCATGTATGATGTAGTATCCTTCAAAATTGTTGCCACAGGTTCAATTCTTTTAATAGTTGTATCTGCAATTAAAGGTTGAACATTTTGTTTAGAACCACTATCATAAAAATAAATTATCGCCACAGGTACAGCCAACAGAATTAAAAGAATAATAGCTCCAATTAAAATATTTTTCCCTTTTGATGATTTTCTTGGTGGTGTAGAAAATGAAATTTCTCCGGGTTTCTTCTCATGTTGCACTTCCAGGTTTTCAGTAACCTTTTGGTTTGAAACAACGCCGGCAATAAACTCATATTTATCATCTTTTCCCTTTTGTAAAATTCCAAGCCCTTCAATTTGTAAAGGCTTTCCAATATTTATATATTCCCTGGAAGTAATACAAAAAGATTCAAGATCGGAGGTTGCAAGAGGCTTAATTTTCCTTGTATGTGAAACCACGAAATCTATAAGCCCGTCATCAAGCCCTGCATGAGGATCATAATTAAATGTTACAGCATCGTGAGGGAGCACAAAATCTTTGTCGGTGTTATGAAAGTTTAAACCATCTGCAAGTATAAAAGTTCCAATATTTTGAAGAGTTACAGATTTATTTTCAAATAGATATTGAACAATCAGATTTTCAAATTTCATAAGTGCTTATTAAGTGCTAAAATTACAAAAGGCTGAATCAATTGTACTAATTTTACATTATGCTTTCAGCGAAAGAATTGGAATTTATTAAATACTGGGAAGAAAACCGAAATTTTGAGGCTACTTTTTTAAGAAAACTCACCGCCGGTTTGCCATTCGCAATTTTATTTCTTACACCTATATTATTTTTTGTTGCAGCAGTTTACTTCTTCCTTCCTGACTGGTACGCAAAAATTTCAAACACTTCACAATCTACTTATGTAGTTGTTGTAATAGCTGTTTTTATAGCAGTATTTTTCTTCGCTTATTTCAGAATGCATTTTAAGTGGGAAATGAATGAACAACTGTTCCTTGAACTGAAAGCCAAACAAAAAAGAGAAAATACAAAAACCGCTTAAAAATTATATGAGAAAATTATTATTGTTGCTTGCGATTCCCTTCGTTTTCAGTTCATGTTTTAAAGACAAAGAAACTGAATGTATTTATACACCTGCAAGCAGAGTTGCTCCCGATGAAGAAATAGTAACCCTTCGCAACTGGCTTGATGCAAATGGAATTGTGGCCACATTGCATCCTTCAGGTATGTTCTACACAATTAACAGTGCGGGCACCGGCAAAACGCCGGAAGTTTGTAAAACCATGGTTGTAAAATATGTTGGGTCTTTACAAAATGGAGGCATATTTGATTCGAACAGTACCGGCATAACATTGTTACTTGGGCAACTAATTGATGGCTGGAAATATGGCCTTCCTTTGATAAAAGAAGGTGGAACCATTACTTTGTATATCCCGCCTGCTTTGGGTTATGGTTATTCTGATTATAGAGATCAAAATGGATCAATAAGAATACCTGCAAATTCCTACTTAATATTCACAATTGATCTTTTAGAAGTAAATTAATATGGAAAACGAAGCCATTTCAGTTTTTGATATGTTTAAAATAGGAGTGGGGCCCAGCAGCAGCCATACTCTTGGCCCCTGGCGTGCAGCTCAGGATTTTATTACTACAATAAACAATAATGGCCGTTTACATCAAATTGAATCTGTAAAAGTTCTTTTGTACGGTTCTCTTGCTAAAACGGGAAAGGGCCACGGAACAGACATTGCAGTGCAACTCGGCCTTTGCGGCGATGATCCGGTTACCTTTGATGTTAACCAAATTCATAACAAAATAAATAATATAGCCGCTAGCTCTTCTCTCAAACTTCTGAATGAATATTCAGTATCATTTAATCCTGATTCAGATATCGAATTTTTAATTACTGAATCTTTACCATATCATCCTAATGCTCTCACTTTTCTGGTAAAATATAAAAATGGTGAAGCATGTGCAGAAACATACTATTCTATTGGTGGTGGTTTTATACAAAGGGAAGGCGGCTCAAATTCCCAAAACGATTTTAAGGAACTTCCTTTCCCAATCAATACTTCATCAGACCTGCTTCATTGGTGTTTAAAAACAGGAATGAACATATCAGAAGTTGTTCTTGAAAATGAATTATCATGGAGAAACGCTGAGAACACAGTTGATGGCATTCTCAACATTTGGCGTGTAATGAAAGAATGCATTTTCAGAGGAGCAAATACAGAAGGCTATTTGCCCGGAGGTTTAAACGTAAAACGCAGGGCTGCACTTATCAATAAAAATCTTCTTAAAGGCACAGGCTATACCGATTATGATTCGTGGATGTATGCAATAAAAGAAAGCAAAAGCGATTTTAAAAATATTCTCGACTGGGTAAGTTGTTTTGCTCTTGCAGTTAATGAAGAAAATGCAGCCTTCGGCAGAGTAGTTACATCGCCTACAAATGGCGCTGCCGGTGTAATTCCAGCGGTTTTGCAATATTGTATATTGTTTTCGGGCAAAGATGTAAATGATGATATGATTGTTCATTTTTTATGCACTGCATCTGAAATTGGCAGTATATTTAAAAAGGGTGCAACAATTTCTGCCGCCATGGGCGGATGCCAGGCTGAAATCGGTGTTAGCAGTGCAATGGCCGCCGCCGCTCTTACAGAAGTAATGGGTGGCACCCAAAAACAGTGTTTAATGGCTGCTGAAATAGCGATGGAACATCATCTTGGTATGACCTGCGACCCGATAAACGGACTGGTACAAATTCCTTGTATTGAACGAAACACTATGGGCGCAATTAAAGCTATAATGGCCAGCCAGCTTGCATTACAAAGTATTCCCGATTATGCAAAAGTATCTTTGGATGGTGTAGTAAAAACTATGTGGGAAACGGCCCTCGATATGAACAATAAATACAAAGAAACATCAGATGGCGGACTGGCAGTTAATATTCCTATCAGCCTTACAGAATGCTAATAGTTCCTGATATTCCTTTCATTTTCTCTTTGCTTTATAGTTTCTCGCTTATCATAAATTTTCTTTCCTCTTCCTAAACCGATTTCAAGTTTAAAATATCCATTTTCAGAGAGAAACAATTTTAAAGGAATAATGCTGTAGCCTTTTTCTTTAATTTTCACTTCAAGTTTGCGCAACTCCTTTTTGTTTAAAAGAAGTTTACGTTCCTGCAATGGTTCGTGATTTGTGTATGTGCCGAACGAATATTCTGAAATATGAAGGCTTTTAACAAAAAGCTCCCCCTTATGAAAAAAACAATAGCTGTCGTTAAAACTAGCTTTGCCTGCACGCAATGATTTAACTTCGGTGCCTTTTAAAACAAGACCCGCAATATATTTCGATTCTATATTGTATTCGAAATAAGCCTTTTTATTGTTGATTTCCAATGCCGGAATTTATGACCTGAACAGCATTAACAGCGTATTCAGTTTTTCTTTTAATTCTTTTCTGTTAACAATCATGTCGAGGAAACCATGTTCAAGCAAAAATTCACTTCTCTGAAATCCTTCAGGAAGGTCTTTCTTAATTGTTTCTTTCACAACACGCGGCCCTGCAAAACCAATCAGGGCTTGTGGTTCACCAATTATAATATCTCCCAGCATTGCAAACGATGCTGTAGTTCCACCAAAGGTGGGATCGGTACATAAGGAAATGTAAGGGATTTTTGCATCTGCAAGTTGTGTAAGTTTAGCAGAAGTTTTGGCGAGTTGCATTAAAGAAAAAGCGCTCTCCATCATTCGTGCACCGCCACTCTTATTAATTATCATTAAAGGAATATTGTGTTGAATACAATAATCACATGCACGGCTGATTTTTTCGCCCATTACGCTTCCAAGGCTTCCGCCGATAAATTCGAAATCCATACATGCAATTACCAAATCTTCATCATTTATTTTACCATGTGCTACTGTAATTGAATCATGAATATCAGTTTTGCTGTATGTTTCTTCAAGCCTCCTTTTGTACGGCTTTAAGTCAACAAAATTCAAGTAATCCTTTGATCTGAGATTTCCAAAAAGTTCTGTGTAGTTATTATCGTCGAATAATATTTTAAAATATTCTTCACTTCCAATTCTGTGATGATAATCACATTTAGGGCATATATACTTATTTTCTTCAAGTTCGGAAGCCGTACAAGTATATTTACAAACCGGACATTTAGACCAAAGGCCTTCAGGTGCGTCCTTTTTATCTTTTGTTGAGGTTAGAATACCTTTTTTAATTCTTTTGAACCAACTTTTTTTTGCTTCTTCAGTACCGGCATCATCTCCGGAAAGGTCGGCTGAAAAATCCTCTTCATTTATCATCTGCTAAAGTTAAATTTAAAAAACGAAAAAAGTTCAGAGCAATAATACAAACGATTATTACCCTGAACTTTTAAAAAATTAATTAAGCTAACGTAATACTTTTATCTAAATAAACATCCTGAATAGCATTCAACAATTCCACACCGTCTTTCATTGGCTTTTGGAATGCTTTTCTACCACTAATCAATCCCATTCCTCCGGCGCGTTTATTAACAACTGCCGTTGTTACTGCTTCGCTCAAATCGGTTGCTCCAAGGCTTTCCCCGCCGCTGTTTATCAAACCAACCCTACCCATATAGCAATTTGCAACCTGATAACGTGTAAGGTCAATCGGATTGTCGGTAGTTAATTTATCATAAACAAGTTTGCTTGTTTTACCATGCTTTGTAGCTAAATATCCGCCGTTGTTTACAGGTAATTTTTGTTTAATAATATCAGCTTGAATTGTTACACCAAGATAGTTTGCCTGTCCGGTGAAATCAGCTGCTGCACTGTAATCTACGCCATCAACTTTAAAGGCGCTGTTTCGTACATAACACCATAATACTGTTGACATGCCAAGTTCATGAGCTATTTCAAAAGCCGTTGACACTTCTTGCAACTGGCGGTCGCTTTCTGCACTTCCCCAATAAATTGTTGCACCTACTGAACAAGCGCCCATTTCCCATGCAGTTTTAACATGGCCATACATTACCTGATCGAATTTATTTGGATACGATAAAAATTCATTATGATTAATTTTAACCATCATAGGAATTTTGTGTGCATATTTCCTGCTGATGATTGCAAGCCCTCCAAAAGTAGAAGCTACAGCATTACATCCGCCTTCTATGGCAAGTTTCACTATATTTTCAGGATCGAAATACATTGGATTTGGTGCAAATGAAGCGCCGGCACTGTGTTCCACGCCCTGATCAACAGGTAATATTGAAAGATAACCTGTATTTGCAAGCCTGCCATGACCAATCATACTTTGTAAACTTCTTAAAGTTTGATTGTTCCTGTTACTGTTTGCCCAGTTGTTGATGCAATCCGGTCCGGGTGCCTGAATCTGATCTTTTGGAATAGTTTTACATTCGTGGTTGAGAAGGTTTTCGGCATTCTTGCCTAACAATTCTACAATTTTGCTTTCAGCCATGATTTTTAGGTTTTTGCAAAAATAAGGAATCAAAACTCATTTCATTTCTTTCCTAAAGTTTTTAAAATAATACATTGCTTCCAGCATTCTGCTTCCATACCAGCTAAACATTTCTCCATCTGCTAATAATAATTTTTTTCCGGGAAAAAGCGAAGAATATTCAATAAGATGTTGCTGTTGGAAAGGGTAGGGCTCTGTAGAAAATAATAGATACTCTGCATCGTATTTATTAATTTCATCAACAGATATTTCCGGATACCTTAATTGGTTTTCAAAAACATTTTTTAATCCGCAAACTGATAGCATTGAATTTATATAGGTATTGCCACCTGCAACCATAAAGGGATTCTGCCAAATTAAATAAGCCACCTTTATATTTGGTGAATTAAAGTGCGGAACTGCAGATTTTATTTTTTCGATTAGAGCACTTGCAGATTCTTCTTTGCCTGTTACAATTCCAATATCTCTAATCAATAATAATGCTTCAGAAAAATTATTTGCATCAGTTAGAAACACATTAAACTTCTCACCCAGTTCCTCAATCTGCTCTTTTATATTTTCTTCTTTATTGGCAATAATTAAATCAGGATTTAATTCTTTTATTTTTTCAATCTTAAGAGTTTTTGTTCCTCCAACTTTTACTTTAGTGGTAAACCAATTTTCAGGATGAATACAAAATTTAGTAATGCCTATAGTTTGTTCCTCCAACTGTAAATAACTTAAAAGTTCAGTAATTGACGGAACAAGAGAAACAATTTTAGAAGGAGTAAAAGTTAATTGGGGAGAAATGAAAATCATTATTCAAATTTCCAAAATAAATCTTTCAAAAATAGAAGGTTTTTAAAGGATTATGAATAATTGAAAAGAAGTTGATTGATACTGGATTTTCGACTTCACTAAGGATACCGGAAATACGTGCTGTGGTTTTAATCAGGATTTTTGGATATGATTGACAATTCCTTATCAACCAACTTCTAAATGCAAAGTTCTAAATTAATAACGTTGCATGCAAGAGCATTATTGCCCTTTTATTTAAGCAGCAATTTCCGCTTCTGAAAAAGTAATAATCAGGAATTATACTATTAAAAGGCCTGTAAAAACAGTATTTTTACTGTAATAGGAAGGTTATTAATAAAATCCTTTAATATGATAACTGAAAATAAATTCTTTGTTTACCTACAAATGATGGTAATAGAACAATTATTTTTTGCTATACAAACATTAAACTTATCTTGATAAACTTTGAATAACATCATATTTGGTTACAATATGATAAACGCCACTTTCATCTTTTCCTAAAACAGCGCCATTGTCTTTTGTAATAAAAGATCCGAGCCTTTCAACCTGCGTATCAAAACTAACTTCAGGATAAGGTTTTTCCATTACTAATGAAACCACTTGCTCTTTTATATCAGCATTAGAAAGAATTTTTGAAAACAATCCGCTTGCGGAAATTGCACCTATATTATTTCCATTTTCAAAAACTGGTAAATTTTCAATATCAT
>JAFDXB010000264.1 GCA_018268175.1 Bacteroidota bacterium
AAATTTGCCACATCAAATTTCTCATTTGGACTATGAATATTGTCGCTGTCAAGGCCGAAACCCATAAAAACAATTTTAATTCCCAATTCTTTTTCAAATAAAGCGCAAATAGGAATGCTTCCACCACCTTTAACAGGAATTGGTTCTTTGCCAAATGTAGCCTCAACAGCCTTTGCTGCTGCCTGATAGGCTTTACTTTCTATAGGTGTTCCATAAGGCTCGCCACCATGATGCAAACTTGCTTTTAAAGTTACATACGGTGGTGTGATTTTTTCAAGATGCTTTATGAGTAATTCTGTTATTTTATCCGATTCCTGATTTGGTACCAGGCGTGCAGAAATTTTTGCAAAAGCTTTTGAAGGTAAAACAGTTTTAGAACCTTCGCCGGTATAACCTCCCCAAATTCCATTTACTTCCAAAGTTGGCCTGATTCCAGTTCTTTCATTTGTTGAAAATCCTTTTTCGCCCCACAATGCTTTTACGCCAAGATCATCCATGTACTCTTTTTCATTATAAGGTGCACGGGCCATAAGTTCTCTTTCTTCCTTCGTCGCTTCTACCACATCATCATAAAATCCCGGAATGGTAATGTGGTTATTTTCATCATGCAATGATGCAATAATTTTACATAAAATAGTTATTGGATTTGCAACTGCTCCTCCATACACTCCACTATGAAGATCCCGGTTAGGGCCTGTAACTTCAACTTCTATATAACTCAATCCCCTCACGCCAATGTCTAAGCTTGGAGTATCAATGCTAATCATACTGCTATCGCTGATTAAAATACAATCTGCTTTTAGCAGTTCCTTATGTGTTTTTACAAAATCGCCAAGGTTTGGTGAACCAATTTCTTCTTCGCCTTCAATACAAAACTTAATGTTGTTTTCCAGCGTATTTGTTTTTGTAAGAATTTCAAGTGCTTTTACGTGCATAAACATTTGCCCTTTATCATCACAACTTCCTCTTGCGTAAATTTTACCATCTCTAATTTCCGGATCAAATGGTTTGCTCTTCCATAGTTCCAAAGGTTCGGCGGGTTGCACATCATAGTGTCCGTAAACTAAAACTGTTGGTTTAGAAGGATCAATTATTTTTTCACCGTAAACAACGGGATGGCCTTTGGTTTCATAAATTTCAACTTTATCTGCACCTGCATCTAACAAGCGCTGTTTTATTGCTTCAGCGCATTTCATCATATCGGGCTTATGTTCACTTTTTGCACTGATACTTGGTATTCTTAACAGATCGAATAATTCATTTAAAAATCTGTCTTTGTTTTTCTCCTGATAATCTTTCCAAACCTGCATTGTTCTTAAAATTTATATTTTAATTAATTGTTCATAACGATTTTGAATATAATCCCAGTTTGCAACTTCCCACCAGCGCGAAATATAATCTGCTCTTTTATTTTGATATTTTAAATAGTATGCATGTTCCCAAACATCCAAACCGAAAACAGGCATACCTTTCACTTCCGCCACATCCATAATTGGATTATCCTGGTTTGGTGTACTTACAATTTTTAAGCTGTTATTTCGGTCAAGTATAAGCCATGCCCAACCACTTCCAAACCTGGAGCCTGCGGCATTTGCAAATTGTAATTTAAAACCTTCAAAAGAAGTAAATGCTCCGTCAATAGCAGTGGCAAGTGCACCTTGCGGCACGTTATTGCTACGTTTAGGCCGCATGGTTTTCCAAAATAATTCATGGTTGAAATGCCCGCCTGCATTGTTGCGCATTTTAGTTGAGTATTTTGAAACTTTAGCTAAAATTTCTTCAACAGAAGTTCCTGCAGGCACACCTTCTGCTGCAGCAGCTTCTTTTAAATTTTTAGAGTACCCTGCTGCATGTTTTGTATAATGAATTTCCATCGTAAGGGCGTCAATTACATCTTCCAAAGCACTGTAAGAATAGGGCAGGGGTGTTTGGTCAAAACCTGTTGCCATACTTTTTTCTAATGTAACTTTTTTGCCCGGAGAACATGAAGTTAGTATTTCTGATGATGCAAGCCCCGCTATTAATAAACCTTTTGCTGATGAGCTTAAAAATTTCCTGCGGTTGTAAAAATTTTCATTTTCCATATTTTAAAATTTAAATTTTACTTTTTAGGAATAAGCAATGTTTTGATGCGGTTAAAGGTACGGTAATAAAATTCTTTATTAAATAACTGTGAATCATGCATTGCTTTATATGTAAGAAATATACACAGTGGGAACAGGCCAATTACTGCCAGCCACATTCCCAAAACCGGTGATAGTATGTTTTCTCTTACAAACTTTTCTCCAAACATATTCAGAAGGTGGAAAATTAAAAAGAAAGATATGCCGGCAACCAGTGGCATTCCAAAGCCTCCTTTTCTTATTATTGATCCTAATGGCGCTCCTATAAAAAATAAAATAAAACAGGCAAATGATAATGAAAACTTTCTGTGCCATTCTAGTTTGTTGATTTTTATATCATCATCTCTTAGCTTTTTTTCGTCGGCAGCATAAGTATATGTTGCTCTTAAGTCAGATGCAATGCCATATGCTCTCGCATGAATTTTGTTTTCTAATGAATCAGGAATATTTAAAGTGGCATTGGTTTTATTCTTTCCGGCAGAAGTATCATTTAAAAATGGTAGTATATTATTTATTGATTTACGGCGCTGTTGGTTTACGGTTATTTGCAACTTGCGAAGTGTGTCTATATTTTCTTGAAGTTGACGTGCACTAAGCATTTTTTGACTGTTTTGAAAAACACTGTCTGATGTAACTCCTTTTTTTAAGACAGAAAGATCAAATAGTTTTTTAAAGCTTTCAAATTGAAGTGTTGTAAATTCTGTATTCCCATCGCCGGCCAATCCGTTTTCCTGATAACGATGCCCGTCTCGAAGATAAAATTCCAAAAAATTCTGGTCAGGCGAAATGCTCATACGACCGCTTTTGGCAATTATTGTATTATCCTGCAGGGGATTTGTTTGATCATAAATAAGAATATCGTTTATTGTTTGCCCATCTTTACCTTTCTTTCCAATCTTGATTGCATAAGAGGGTATTTGGGTATAAAATACTCCTTCTTTTAAATCGAAAGCAGGTTTTTTGTAAAATATATCATTGTACAATGTTATAAATTTCAGGTTAGTAACAGGAATGATATAATTGGCAAATAAAAAGGTTAAGGCAGCACAAAATGCTATAACTACAATCAGCGGGCGAAATAATCTTAATAATGAAATACCTGCTGATTTGATAGCAACAAGTTCAAAAGTTTCACCGAGGTTTCCCAGTGTCATAATAGATGAAATGAGAATGGCAATAGGCATTGCCAAAACAAGCAATGAAGCGCTTGCGTACCACATGAATTGTGCAATGGTAATTAAATCGAGGCCTTTACCAACAAGGTCATCAACATACTTCCATAAAATTTGCATCATTAATACAAAAACAGCAATAAAAAATGTTGCAATAAAAGGGCCTGCAAATGCCTTGAGTATTAACTTATCAAGTTTTTTAAGCACTAAAGAAAAGGTTTAAGCGAAATTAATGCTTAACAAAGGAAAAACATCAACCATTGATGAGAAGAGAAAAATTAACTTCCTAAGCGGTGAAATAAATCCTTTATCTGATAATCCCACAACTGGCTTTGATCTTTAATATCTTTTTTCTCAGCAAAATCTTTAATGATGAGGTTTGTTTGATTTGTAACTTCAGATTTTTCTATTCTAAATTCAAAATATTCATCTTTAGCCATATGGTCCCACCGGAAGCGAATAAATTTATTTTCTTCTTTTTCGATCATTTCTGCAGTTTCTTCTGCACCATTCCATGAAAATGTATATACACCGTCTCTTTCATCTACATGATCTGCAAACCATTCCTGAAGCCCGGATGGATTACTTAAAAATTCGTAAAGGATGGTAGGTGAACATCTCACAGGAAATTCTATAGAATATAGTACTTTTTTGCTCATTTTATTTGTTTGAACTGTGCAATAATAGAAAAATAATCTGTCCTGCAAAATTTTTGTTGCCAAAATTTGATTTTAATGATTTAAAGCACCTCCAAAAAAATATTTTTAAAAAACATATTATTATTAGTTTAAATTACGTTATAGTTGATATACCTGAAATAAAACCAAAACCTCTGCTATGAGTATGCGTCAACTAAAGATCAGTAAATCTATTACTAATCGCGAAAGCGAGAGTTTAGAGAAGTACTTGCAGGAAATAGGCAAAGTGGATCTTATTTCCGCAGAAGAAGAAGTTCAACTTGCAAGAAACATTAAACAAGGAGATCAAAAATCTCTGGAAAAACTTACAAAAGCAAATCTGCGCTTTGTTGTTTCAGTTGCAAAGCAATATCAAAATCAAGGTTTATCGTTGCCTGATTTAATAAATGAAGGTAATGTTGGATTAATTAATGCCGCTAAAAGATTTGATGAAACAAAAGGATTTAAATTTATTTCCTATGCTGTTTGGTGGATTCGTCAAAGTATTCTTCAAGCTCTTGCCGAACAATCAAGAATAGTAAGGCTTCCCTTAAATAAAGTTGGATTAACTAATAAAATAAGCCGGGCTTACAGCCATCTTGAACAAGAATTTGAAAGAGAACCAACGGCTGAAGAAATTGCAAATTATCTTCAAATTGATAGCGAAGAGGTTTCAGCAACTCTCAGCGTAGCTGCAAGGCACGTTAGTTTTGATTCTCCTCTTCCCGGAGGTGATGAAAATAATAATACACTTATAGACATTACTGCTAATAATAATTCTCCTGAAGCAGATTCTCAAATCATGGGAAAGAAATCTTTAAAGATAGAGTTGGAAAGATCATTAAATTCACTCACCGAAAGACAGAAAGAGGTTCTGCTTTATTTCTTTGGAATTGGAATAGACCAACCTCTAAGCCTTGAAGATATAGGTTATAAATTTGATTTAACAAGAGAAAGAGTTAGACAAATAAAAGATAAAGCAATTACTAAACTTCGCACCACTTCTCAAAGTGAATTGCTAAGAACGTATCTTGGTTAATAAATAATCTCACATAAGTTTGCAGAAAATCAGTTGTTGTTAAAACTTGTTTTTAATAATGGCTGATTTTCTGCAATTTTGCATTATTAAATTTTGAGCAATGGTCATAGATATTAAAGTTCCGACAGTTGGAGAAAGTATTAACGAAGTTACATTGGTTAAATGGTTGAAAAAAGATGGTGAATATGTTGAAAGAGATAGTGTGCTTGCTGAACTTGAAAGTGAAAAAGCAACCTTTGAAGTTAATGCTGAACAAGCCGGAATATTTAAACACATTGCAAAAGAAGGCGATGATTTAAAAATTGGAGATGTTGTTGGTTCAATAGATACTTCTGCCGAAAAACCTGCTGAAGCAGCAAAGGAAGATAAGCCAAAGCCTGCAACCGGTGCACCTAAACCACCCGTTGCTCAAACGGTTCAGCCTCAAGCAGAAGAAAAGCCGGCCGCAAAAGAAGATTCATCTGCTAAAACTACTCCTGTTGCAGCAGCAATTATTGCAGATAAAAATATAGACAAACAATCTATTGTTGCCAGCGGTTCAAATGGGAGAATTTTAAAACAAGACGTACTTGATGCATTAAAAAATCCGGGCAGAAGCACTCAAAATTTATTCAGCCGTGAAGAGAAGGTAGAAAAAATGTCAAACCTTCGCCGCACCATCAGCCGCAGGCTGGTTGAGGCAAAAAACGGAACGGCAATGCTTACAACTTTTAATGAAGTTGACATGAGCCCGATAATGGAAATCAGGAAAAAATATAAAGATAAATTTAAAGAGGTTCACGGTGTGGGCCTCGGCTTTATGAGTTTCTTCACCAAGGCATGTTGTTTTGCATTGCAAAAATTCCCTTCTGTAAATGCATACATTGATGCTGAAAATTTAATATTTCATGATTATTGCGACATATCAATTGCAGTAAGCGGCCCCAAAGGGCTTGTGGTTCCGGTTATCCGCAATGCGGAAAGTTTATCAATGGCAGAAGTTGAAAAAGCTGTTGTTGATCTTGCAACAAAAGCAAGAAGTAATAAACTTACAATTGAAGAAATGAGTGGCGGAACTTTTACTATCACCAATGGTGGAATTTTTGGATCAATGCTAAGTACGCCAATTATCAATATTCCGCAGAGCGCTATTTTAGGAATGCACAATATTATTGAAAGGCCTGTTGCAGAAAATGGTAAAGTTGTTATTAAACCTATGATGTATGTTGCTTTAAGCTACGACCATAGAATTATTGACGGAAGAGAATCTGTTGGTTTTCTTGTAACGGTAAAGAATCTTCTGGAAAATCCATCGTTGTTATTATTTGGTAAAGATCCGATTGAATCTCTACTTGAAATGCCTTAGTTTAAAAGGTGGAAAGACAAGAATCTTATTTGCAAACTGCAGAAAAATTAATTGCAGGATATTACGGTAAAATGCCTTTCAGCAATTACATCAAATTGTATTTTGCTTCAAACAAAAAATTCGGCTCCCGCGATAGAAGGCAGATTTCAACTCTGTGTTTTTGTTTTTTCCGAACCTCTAATTTGCCGGCTAAATCTCTTCGTGAAAGTATTATTATTTCGGCATTTCTTTGCACAGATGAAAAATGGTCGTTTTATTCTGATGTGTTTTTGAATTATGCTAATAAAACAACTGATGAAAAGTTTGCTCTTTTAAACTATTCCAAAGATGATCTCTTCAAATTTAAAAACTTTCTCTCACCGGAAATTGATAAAATAAAGTATTCATCTTCTTATTTAAATCAACCTAATCTTTATTTAAGAATAAGGCCCGGATTTAATAGAAAGGTTATTTCAGTTTTTGAAAAAAATAATATTGGTTTCGAAATTGAAAATGATTGCATTTCATTACCACCTTCAATAAAAGTTCAGGAATTATTTTCTGTAAACAAGGAAGTTGTTGTACAGGATAAAAATTCACAAAAGGTTTTGGATTATTTTTCAAAAATACAACTTCCATTAAATTTTAAAGTTTGGGATTGTTGCGCTGCAAGCGGAGGTAAATCTATTTTGTTGAGCGATAAAGTAAAATATAAATTTCAGTTGTTTGTTTCTGATGTTCGTCAATCAATTCTTATTAAACTAAAACAACGTTTTAAAGAAGCAGTAATACAACCTCAAAAAATATTTGCTGCTGATCTTTCCAAACCCTATCGAAGCAACGAAAAATATGATCTTATAATTTGCGATGCGCCATGCAGCGGCAGCGGAACGTGGCAAAGAACTCCTGAGCAACAATATTTCTTTAAAGAAAAAATGCTGAATGATTATAGCCAACTTCAAAAGCATATAATTTCAAATTCACTCCCTGCTCTTAAAAAGGGAGGATTTTTCTTTTACATAACTTGCTCTGTGTTTGAAAAGGAAAATGAAGAAAATGTAAAGTATATCGAATCAAATTTTGATTTGAAACTTCTTCATAAAGAATATCTCAAAGGCTATATGCAAAAAGCAGATACTTTATTTGTAGCGATTTTCAGCTAAAGCTTGAGTAAGATTTTAGTCAAACTTTTTTTATTATCAATCCAAATAACTGCATAATAAATTCCTTTCGGGATTTTAGAAACGGATATGTTAATTGTATTTCTTCCAACTAAAGATGATCCTTTTTTACTTTTTACAAGTTGCCCCAAATTGTTATAAATTTTCAACTCGTAATTTTTTTTATTATTGGAATTTAAAACCATTGTAAGGTTATCGTAAACTGGATTGGGGTTTAATAAAATTTGGTCATCTACCAAAGTGCAAGAAGTATTGTAATTCAAATTTGCAGTACCTAAGGTAAATAATGTGTCAGTTCCCATTTCCATTTTAAAACGGTATTCAATTGTTCCTGTTGGAAATGATGAAAGGTCATCAGTATATTGAAGTTCTCTGTTAATAAAAGGAGCAGTTCCGTTGAAAGTTTTTATGATGTTAAATTCCGGCTGGCCTGCAATTTTTCTTTCAATATAAAGTTTCATTTTATCTGTAAGTTTTACATTCAGATATATTCTGAAATTGCAACCTGTTTTTTCAGTTTCTGATGTAAATAATTGCTGAATAAGCGAAGTAAAACTTTTCTTCATATCAGGAATGCCAAAACCAATTCTGTCGTCAGGAGAATTATAATTTGAAGAATTGCGTTTTAAAGTTTCATATATTACTCTGTTGTTTACTTCCGGAAATGCTTGCCACAGGCAGGTTACAAGGCCTGCAAGATTAGGCGCGGCAAATGAAGTTCCGTTAGATATAACAGGCATACCTGTGGAAGTTGATGCAACGAAAACGTTTGCACCCATAGATGCGAAGTCCGGTTTAATTTGGCCTGAACTATTTGGCCCATACCCGCTGAATCCTGCCGGTATGCTGTCGGAAGTTACAGCGCCAACTGTAATGCAATCAGATGCATCTGCAGGAGTTGCAATATAATGCCAGGGATTGTTGCCATCATTTCCGGCTGAAATCATCATTATCATGCCACGTGAAGAGCCAATGTTTGCGCCTCGTGCGGCGAAAGTGGTATTCCCGTTTAATTCTGAATAAGTATGATTAAATGACGGGTTATCGAAAAGATTATAACCTAAAGAAGTTGATGTAACATCGGCCCCAAGGCTATCTGCCTTTTCATAACTTACTATAAGAGTATGTTCTTCAATTGGAAATTCTACCGCTGCATCTTCAGTTCGAAAAAGATAAAAATTTGCTTTTGGCGCTGTGCCTACAAATACACCGGGAATATTTGCGGCAATTGTGCTTAAGCACTGAGTTCCGTGAGGGTGTGTGTTATTTACATCTACTGTTCCTGCAACAAAATCATACGTTCCTAAAATTTGATTGTTTAAACGTAAACTGTCGAATGTTGGAATTGTTTTATAATTTAAAAAACCTGCATCACTCATGCTTATTACCATATTTTGTCCGCGAAAACCATAATCATGCAAAAAGTTTCCATTGTGGATTTTAACTTGTGTTGCAGACACTCCGTAATTATAAAAACTATTTTCCTCGTTAACCATATTTGAAACAAATTGTTCTGTGAGCGCAGTTAATTTGTTATTTGAAAAATTATTCACAGGGCGTGGTGCCACTGCCATTGAATCTAAAACAAAAGGAAAAGAAAGTATTTTAGTAATGGCCGCATTATCGGAACATTTTATGGCCACCTGGTTTAACCATTTTGAAACAGACAAAACCGTTACGTTTCCTGCAAGTTTAATACTGTCAATATATCGCGGCGTTACCGGAAGATCTAAACTGTCAATTTCAATTCCATATTTAGCCCTGCGGTTTAATGCCTTGGCAGAAAGATATGACGAAGGAGAACTAAGAGAAAAAGGATTTGAACCTTTGTCTTTAAGTTTTATTATATAAGTAGAATTTTGAGCATTGCAAATGTTACCTGCAAATAATAAAGCAAGACAAATGAAAAGTTTATTCATATAAGCTTTTTAATAAGCCCATTTAATAAGAGTTGCGCCCCAGGTAAAACCACCACCAAAAGCAGCGAGAATAATATTATCACCCTTTTTTAACCGGGGTTCCCATTCCCATAAGCAAAGCGGAATTGTTGCATTTGTGGTGTTACCGTACTTATTTATGTTTATCATTACTTTTTCCTTTGGAAGATCCATGCGGTTTGCAGTAGCATCAATTATGCGAAGGTTTGCCTGATGCGGAACGAGCCATGCAATGTCATCAGCAGTTAAATTATTTTTTTGCATTAGTTCATAACTAACATCGGCCATTCCTTTTACAGCGAATTTAAAAACTGTTTGGCCTTCCTGAAAAATATAATGCTCCTTTGCCATTACAGATTCCACCGAAGGTGGCTTAACCGAACCACCGGCTTTCATATTAAGAAATCTTTCTCCTGAGCCGTCTGTTTTTAAAATGCTGTCTTGAATACCTAAACCTTCCTCATTTGGTTCCAGTAGAACTCCTCCGGCGCCATCGCCGAAAAGGATGCAAGTGGTACGATCAGAATAATCAACTATACTACTCATTTTATCAACACCAATAACCAAAACTTTTTTATACCTCCCGCTTTCAACCAATGCAGTTGCGGTGGTAAGCGAAAATAAAAATCCGGAACATGCAGCCTCAATATCATAGCTGAAAGCATTTACCAGCCCTGTTTTGCCGCAAATAATATTCCCCGTAGCCGGAAATATTCTGTCAGGAGTAACAGTAGCACATACAAGGCAGTCAATTTCTTCAGCTTTAATACCTCTTTTTTTAAGAATATCATTAACAACATGAACAGCCATATCACTGCTGCCCAAGCCTTCGCCCTTTAAAATTCTTCTTTCTTCTATGCCGGTTCTGCTTTTAATCCATTCATCATTTGTATCAACCATAGTTTCTAACACTTTGTTAGTGAGGCGATATTCGGGAACATAGCCGCTAACACAGGTAATAGCTGCCGATATTTTATTCATATTTATATATTTGTACCTAAAGAAAAGGTGAGTAAAATTAGGAAAAACCTTTCTGTTGTGCCACCAAAATTATTCTTACTTTCGCTAATTGTGTTTTTATAATTATGTATTCATATTTAGAAGGTAAACTTATAAATAAATCACCGGCACAGGTTACACTTGATGTAAACGGCGTTGGATATGAGGTTAATATCAGCCTCAATACATATTCTGCTGTGCAATCGCTCGATCATTGTAAATTATTTATTCATTTGCAGGTTAAAGAAGATTCGCATACGTTGTTTGGTTTTTTTGATAAACAGGAAAAGGAAATGTTTCAAATGCTAATTTCAGTATCGGGAGTTGGTGCAGCAACAGCAAGAATGATGTTGTCTTACATCAAGCCTGAAGAAATAGTACAGGCAATAGGCTCAGGAAATGTTCGTTTGCTTGAAAGCGTAAAAGGTATTGGAAAGAAAACTGCCGAGCGACTTGTTCTTGAACTAAAAGACAAAACAACAAAAATTCAGATTGAAACCGGCGCAAAACCTGTTGTTTACAATAGTTTGGAAGCAGATTCGTTAAATGCTTTGATGGCTTTGGGAATTTCAAAAGTTCAAGCTGAAAATGCTGTCAAAAAAGTTAGAATTGCCGATTCAACAATAAACAATTTAGAAGACCTGATTAAAAAAGCACTTAAAGCAATTTGATTTAAATTCTACTTTAATTTTTAAAGAATGCTGCTTATTAGAAATTTTTTCTATAAACAACCTCTGTGTTTATTTATAATATTTTTCTCATTATATATTAATGCCGTTAATGCGCAGGATCCTTTAGCGCCCGATACAACTAAGTTTAACCCCGGGCCTGATACAATTCCTCCCGTTAACCTGCATTACCCTATTTATGATTACAGATATGGCTTTGGCAGCAATGAAAACCCTTTCAGCCTGCAAAATCCTCAAAACCTTACAGATTCCGTTGTTTACGACAGTGAAACACAACGTTATATTGTATATCAAAAAATCGGTGATAAATACTATCGAGTACCTACAACCTATACATTTCAGGAATTTTGGAATTTAAGAAATAAACAAGCAGAAGATGATTACTTCCGCCAAAGGGCGAATATTACCAGCATATTAAACCGCGGAAAATTTACACGCCCAAAATTATCGCTTACCGACAACCTCTTTAACCGCTTATTCGGAAATGGAAAAATTGATATTTCGCCACAAGGAAATGTTGATATTACCGCAGGCTATCAGGGCCAGGTTATAAACAACCCTACTTTACCCGAGCGTGCAAGAAAAAACGGTGGGCTTGATTTTGATATGAATGCTCAGTTGAATGTGAATGCAAGCATCGGCGACAAACTTAAATTTCCCATTAATTACAATACTCTTGCAAATTTTGATCTTGATAATCAGCTAAAACTTGATTATACCGGCAAGGATGATGAAATTTTAAAAAGATTTGAAGCAGGAAATATTAGTTTCCCTTCCCGTGGTTCTCTCATTCCCGGTGCTCAACAACTTTTTGGGTTAAAAACGCAACTCCAGTTTGGAAAACTTTATGTAACAACAGTTCTTGCAAATCAAAAATCTCAAAGGCAAAATGTTAACCTTGAAGGTGGCGCTGCCTCTCAACCTTTTGAAATTAAAGCAGACGAATACGAAGAAAACAGGCACTTCCTTGTTTCCCAGTATTTTAAAGACAATTATAACAAAGTAATGTCAAACCTTCCGGCAATAACAAGCCCGGTCCAGATTTTACGAATGGAAGTTTGGGTTACAAATAAAAATGGTACAACCACCGAAACAAGAGATGTTGTTGGGTTAATGGATCTTGGAGAGGTAAATCCGTATTTAGGCCCGCCGTTCATTAATGTTCTTACAAGTTTACCTGTTCCATCTAACGGAAGCAACGATCTTTATTCAAAAGTTCTTAACCAGCCGGATGCAAGAAATCCGGCAATGGTTTTTAATAACTTACGTAATCTTGGTTTAAGCCCGGTACAGGATTTTGAAAAAACTTTTGCACGCAAATTAGATTCTACACAATATTTCTATAACCGTCAGGTTGGAACAATTTCATTAAGCCAGCCACTTCAAACAGATGAGGTTCTTGCTGTTGCTTTTCAGTATTCATACAACGGTAAAATATTTCAGGTTGGAGAATTCAGCCAGGATGTTCCACCGGATAGTTCTTCAGCAACACAGAAAGTTTTATTTCTTAAACTTTTAAAAGCAACCTCACAAAGAACATCATTACCAATATGGCAGCTAATGCTGAAGAATGTTTATTCTGTGGGTTATGGAGTTTTGTCGCCAACCGATTTTAAGCTTGATGTTTTATACCAGGAGCCGGGCAAAGGAGATAAACGTTATGTGCCTTTCGGCGATAAAAATTTAGGTGCACCCATAATTGCTCTTTTAAATTTAGACAGGCTCAACAGCCAGCTTGACCCACAGCCGGACGGTGTTTTTGATTATGTTGAGGGTTTTACTGTTATGTCGAATTACAGCAGGGTAATGTTCCCCGTTCTTGAGCCTTTTGGTAGAGACCTTGCAACACAAATATATAATCAAAGCCCGCCACCTCCTGAAGCAAAAGATACACTTTTTTATGTGCTTTATGATTCTATCAAAGCGGTAGCGCAACAATATCCTAACTTAAACAGATTTGTTTTAAAAGGATTGGCTAAAACTTCCGGCAGCGCCGATATAAGTATTGGTTTTAACATTCCACCGGGGTCGGTTACCGTTACCGCAGGCGGAAGAAATTTACAAGAAGGCGTTGATTATGATATAAACTATGATTTAGGAACTATCAGAATTACGAATCAGGCTATTCTAGCCGCAGGCCTCCCCGTGCAGGTAAACTTTGAAAATAATGCAAGTTTTGGGCTACAACAGCGCTCTTACATGGGTTTGAGGCTTGATTACATGGTAAAAAATACAGCTTCTCAGCAGTTATCTATTGGCGGTACAATTGTGCGATTAAGTGAACGCCCTTTCTTTACTAAGGTTAACCTTAATGAAGACCCAATTAGGAATACCATGTACGGGCTGGATATGAATTTTAGAAAAGATCTCCCAAGATTAACAAGATTGCTTGATAAACTTCCCGTTTATACAACCACTGCACCATCAAGCATGAACGTTTATGCTGAGGGAGCATACCTTAAACCCGGCCATGCCCCACAAATTGGGAAAGGTAAAAATGGTATTGTTTACATAGACGATTTTGAGGGAAGCAAATCAGGAATTGATTTAAGGTTCCCGTCAATTGCATGGACCTTAGCTTCTGTACCTTCCGGTGCAACCGATGATAACGGCGCTGTTATGTTTCCGGAAGCTGACTTAAATAACGATCTTGATTATGGCAAAAAAAGATCAAAAATTGCATGGTATCAAATTGAACAGATATTGCAACAGTACAGAGCATCAAATAATCCTATTACTGATCCCAATATATTATCTGACCCGCGAACAAGGGCTGTTTATCAAAAAGAAATATTCCCACAGAAAACAACAGGGTTTGGTGAAAGCCAATTGGTAACTTTCGATCTTGCGTACTACCCCAAAGATAAAGGGCCTTACAATTACGAAAGTTCTTCCTCAAAAATTGGTTCAGACGGAAAGTTCCTTGACCCGAAGAAAAATTTTGGAGGATTAATGAGGAACGTTGAACAAACAGATTTTGAAACAAGCAATATTGAATTTATAGAAGCATGGGTTCAGGATCCGTTTATTTTAAATCCTGCCTCCTCCGGAGGAAAGTTGTACTTCAATCTTGGTAATGTATCAGAAGACATATTAAAAGATGGCCGCCGTTTTTATGAAAATGGTTTGTCAACACCAAATGCACCGGCGCCAATGGATACAACAATATGGGGCAAAGTGCCGAGAAATCCTATTCAAATTACAAATGCATTCAGTAATATTCCGGAAGACAGGATTTTTCAGGATTTAGGTTTCGACGGAATGAATGATGAAGAAGAAAGAGTTCTGCGCCAGCAATATCTTGATAACCTTGCTGCACAATTTGGTACTTCATCAATAATTTACCAACAAGCTCTCAATGATCCCTCCGTTGACAATTACATTCACTACCGTAATGATGCGTTTGGGCCTACGAGTGATATATTAAGCAGATATAAAAATTACAATAATCCGCAAGGAAACTCTCCGGTAAATGATGGTGGCCAGTTTTCTTCTGCTGCAACTTTATACCCTGATGCAGAAGAATTAAACAGAGACAACACTTTGAATGAAACTGAAGAATATTTTCAGTATTCAATTGATCTTAAACCATCCACCGATCCTTCAATGACTATCGGCTCTAATTTTATTGTTGATAAAAAAGTGGTGAGTGTAAATCTGGTAAACGGAACCACAAGAAATGAAACTTGGTATCAGTTCAGGATTCCTATTGGAAGCTACAATCATAAAGTTGGAAACATTCCGGATTTTAAGTCAATTCGTTTTATTAGAATGTTCCTGACAAATTTTGAAGACAGCGTTGTAGTTAGGTTTGGTGAATTGCAACTTAGCAGAAACATCTGGCGGAAGTTTCAGTATAAAGTTGATTCAACAGGAATGTATTCGCAAACGAGTAATGTTCCTTTAAATGTTGGTGCAGTAAATATTGAAGAAAACGATAAACGTACTCCATTACCTTACCGTACTCCAAGAGAAATTGAAAGAGTTCAAACAACCAGCAACAATGGTGTAAACCTATTAGCAAACGAACAGGCAATGACGTTGCAGTTTTGTAATCTTCCCAAAGGTGATGCAAAAGCGGTGTTTCAAACTTTTGCAAACCGCGACCTTCGCCAGTTCAGAAAATTGCAGATGTATATCCATGCTGAAAACTCTGAGAAATTTCCAAATTCCTTTGGGAACAACGACCTTACCGCAGTGATTCGTTTAGGAACCGATTTCGTAAATAACTATTATGAAATAAGAATTCCGCTTATACCAACACCATTAACAGCAGGAACTCTTAATCCCGATTCGGATGTTTATAATGATACATTATGGAACCCTCGTAATTCTCTTGATGTAGATTTGATTGCTCTTACAAAACTTAAGCAAGACAGAAATCTCTCAAATGCCTCTCTGGTGCAGATTTTTAGAGAGATGCAAGCCAACGGCCAAGAGTATGCTGTGATGGGTAATCCTAATCTGGGTGAGATACGAGGTATTCTTATTGGAGTTGAGAATACTAACCAACCGCTTGTTTGCGGAGAAGTGTGGGTGAATGAATTAAGGTTGTCGTCAATTGATGAAAACGGAGGATGGGCGGCCCTGGGCAGGGTGGATGTTAACCTTGCCGATTTGGGAACTTTATCTATTTCTGCAAATACGCATAGCAGCGGGTTTGGAACACTTGAACAGAAAATTAATGAAAGATATCGTGATAATTTTGTTCAGTTTGATGTAGCTGCAAATTTAGAATTAGGAAAACTTGTACCACAGAAAGTGGGAATGTCCATTCCTGTTTATGCAAGCTATTCCCAAACTGTAAGCTCTCCTGAATATGACCCTTATGATATGGACATAAAGTTGAAAGACAAAATTAAAACTGCAAACAGAAGTGAAAGAGATTCAATAAGAAAAAATGCTGTTGATTTTGTTTCAGTGAAAACTTTGAATTTTACAAACGTCAGAAAAATTAAAACAAATGGTAAAACACCTAAAATTTATGATGTTGAAAATTTAGATGTCAGTTATTCATATATAAAAACCGAAAGCCATTCGCCATTAATTGAATATAACGAAGTAACGCGGCATAGAGCAGCCTTAGGATATAACTTTGCCCCACAACCGAAGTATATTGAGCCATTTAAAAATAGTTTTAAAAACGTAAAAGGCCATTGGCTGGATATTATAAAAGATTTCAACTTTAGTTATGTTCCTGCGCAAATAAGTTTCAGGGCTGATGTAAGCCGTCAATTCGGTGTTATTCGGCCTCGCAGCATCGGCACATCAAAATATGAAATTCCTGAAACCTATGATAAGTATTTTACTTTCCAAAGAGATTATATTTTAAGATGGAATTTTACCAAATCTCTTGCACTGGATTATACTGCAACAAACAATTCTCGAATTGATGAACCCTATGGAAGAATAGACACCAAAGAAAAAAGAGATTCTGTAATTGATAACTTACTAAAAGGCGGGCGCAACACTTTATTTTATCAAACAGCAAATTTGCAATATACCGTTCCTACAAATAAAATTCCGGCGTTAGACTGGACAACAGTAAATTTAAAATACCAGGCTTCTTACCGCTGGATAGGTGCCAGCCGCCTTGCAGTGGAATTAGGAAACTTTATTGAGAACGGGCAACAAAAAGAAGCAACGGTTCAACTTGACTTTACAAGGCTTTACCAAAAATCGAAATTTTTAAAACAACTTGATGCCCCTTCAAAAATTGAAGACCGCGAAAAATGGCGAAACAGAATTACAAAAGTTACTGATTCTGTAACAACCAAAAGCGGTAAAAAAGTTTTAAAAACAAGAAGAGTTGTTGATAAAACAGCAGTGCCTTACGTGGGTACCGGCGCACGCATTCTCGGCAAGCTGCTTACAAGCGTGAAGCAGGTAAGTTTTTCTCTTGCTGAAACAGGAAATACGCGATTGCCGGGCTACATGGATAGCACTAAATATATTGGCCAGAATTTTAAAAGCATGCAGCCGGGGCTTGATTTTATAATGGGAATGCAGCCTGATACTAACTGGCTTAACAGAAAGGCAAGAGAGGGTGTAATAAGCCGGGATACTAATTTCAATTCTTTGTTCCAGCAAAATTTTGATCAAAGAATAACAATGTCTGTTCAAATTGAACCTGTGAGAGACCTTTCAATTTCGGTAAACATTAATAAAACTTTCAATAAAAACTACAGTGAAACTTTCAGGTATATTGATACTTCGGGAGGAAGCGACAGAAAGTTTATGCACCTGAACCCTTACGCCGGCGGTGGATTTGATGTAAGTTATATTGCTTTCAAAACTTTATTTGGAAAATTCGATCCGAACAGAGTTTCAGAAACGTTTAAAACTTTCCAAAATAACAGGATTATTTTATCTGAAAGGTTAGGTAAACAAAACCCATACAGTGGCGGAGTTGTTGGAGCGGACGGATATTATTTGGGTTACGGTAAGTATGCAGTTGATGTTCTGATACCTTCTTTCATTGCTGCTTATACAGGGCAGGATCCTAAAGATGTAGCCTTGATAAAGCAAAACAATCCGAATATAAAATCTAATCCTTTTAAAGCTATTATGCCAAAGCCAAACTGGAAAATAGATTATAGTGGAATTACTAAAATAAAAGGGCTTGAAAAAATATTCACCAGCTTCAACATTTCGCATGGTTATAACGGAAGTTTGAGTATGAACGGTTTCACTTCAGCGTTACTGTATCAGGATGTATCAAGATATGGTTACCCAAGTTTTATAGATACAGTTTCTAAAAACTTTATACCATATTTCCTTGTTCCAAATGTTACAATACAAGAACAATTTAGCCCTCTAATTGGTTTTGATGCAATGTTTGTAAATCAGTTTCAGGCTAAATTTGAATATGCCAAATCGCGCCAGCTTAGTTTAAGTTTATACGACTATCAATTAAGTGAAGTAAGAACTACCGAATTCACTATTGGTGCAGGTTACAGGAAAAGAGGATTGAAGCTTTTGGGTGGTTTGCGCTTGCCTAAATTCCTTGATAAGAATGGTACGGGTAAACTTGATAATGAAATTAATTTTAGAGTTGATTTCCGGATAAGGGATAATGTTAATGCAAACAGCCGATTAGATCAGGACAATAATTTCGCCACCGGCGGAAGTAAGGAAATTACTATAAGCCCTACTGTTGATTATTATTTGAATAACAGGATAAATTTAAAACTGTATTTCGATCAACGGAGAGTTAAGCCTTATATTTCATCCAGTGCACCAACGATAAATACAAGAGCGGGTGTTCAGATTAGAATTTCACTTGCACCATAAAATATAATTCGATGATTTAAAAAAGAGCGTGTCTAAAAAACACGCTCTTTTTTTTGCAGGCAAGTGGGCTCACACCTAATTACTCATGTGTAGAAACATAATTTATCATCTCATATATTCGTTTGGATAGATAGAAGGTAACCAAAGATTCAAAACAAAAATCAACTTTTACCTCGCCTGAATAAAACAGACCATTCTCAATTCCTAAAAAACTTTTGTTCTCAATGATTGCTCTTTTTTCTCATTAAAATAAAATAGCCACACAGTTCTTTAGCATGTTTATTTATTTGAAGAAGCCGGATATTATACACATTATTTTCAGGGGCAATAATTGAAAACGAAACTACAGTACCTGCTTCATCCTTTTTTTTGTTTTTTTCGTAAAAAATGCGCTGTTCATCACTGTTAAATAATTCAACCTCAACAAGGCGGGATGAATTATCCGGAACAAAAATAAAATGGTACCATTCACCTTTTTTTAACCGGAATATAATTGGAGAGGGATATTGCGTTTCCATTTTTAATGAAGTTTCCCTCATTATTTCAAAACTATCTCTAATAAAAATATTCTTTATGCTATCTGCTTCGCGAAATATTGTTTCATTGTAACAATCCTGGGAATAAGAATTAAACGCTATTGAGAATAGAAAAACTGTAAATATTTTTTTCATAAGTATTATCTAATCAAAACCACAGTTCCTTTTTGCTGCCGTGTTTCGCCTTTAAATGTAATTCCTTCTGCTACCCAAACAAAGGTTGCTGATGCCTGTGGTTTTCCATTAAAACTTCCATCCCAGCCTTTTCCGGGTTCAGTTGTAGAAAATACGAGTTCGCCAAAACGGTTGTAAATCTTAAAATATTTTAATGATCTCATTCCAAGCAAAATGGGTTTAATCACATCATTCAACCCATCGCCATTTGGCGTAAAGGCAGAAGGCACGTAAATATTTGCAACCACAGAATAAACAGTTATGTTAATACTATCTGTGCCACGACAACCATATTGATCTGTGCCGGTTACCTTATATTTCATGTTTTCCAACGGAGTTGCAACAGGTGAACTGATGTTTGCGGCATTTAAATATCTGTCGGGAGACCATAAATATGTAACAGCGCCTGTAGTTGCAAGTGTTATCGGTTGTCCTTCAACGATAGTGGTGTCTGCAATAGTTCTAACTCTTAACGGCGGAATCACTCTAACTAATACTGTATCATTAACTTCTTTGATACAACCTAAAGTATCTTTTACTGAGACAATATATTTAATGTTCTGTTGTGGATTTAGAACACGGGGATTTGGAATATTTGGATTTGAAAGATAAGTTGCCGGGCTCCATGAATATATACTTCCGCCGGAGGCGAAAAGCTGAGTATTAAACCCTATACAAACCGGATTTACTTCCGCTATTTGCGGATTAGGATATTTGCCAACTTTAATTTTTACCGAGGATGTTTTTTCACATTTCCCGATATTGGCAATAACGGTGAATGTTGTTGTTGTGTCGAGAGATACCGAAGGATTTTTTATGTTGGGATTACTCAAACCATGGGCTGGAGACCAACTGTAGCTAAGGGCATCGCCTGTTGCAGCAATAATAAAACGATCGCCGCTGCAGACTGATGTGTCATTTCCTGCAAATACGTTTACATCAGGCCTTACATCAACAAATACAGAATCATCTTTAAAACAATTATAAATATCAGTAAGCCTTACAAAATATTTGGTAGGTGTATCCGGACTCACAAGTGGTGCTGCAATGCTTAAATTACTTATGTTATAATTTGGTGACCATGCAAATCTTCCAGTGCCTGCCGCATTTAATGCCAAAGTATCAATTTTACAAATTAATGTATCCCGCGGCATTGAAAGCAATGGTTTTTTTCTTGCCAGCACAACAACAGTGTCATTTACTTTTCTTGAACAACCATCTACCCCAACCGAAACTACATAAGTTGTATTATTCAATGGAGATGCAATCGGGTTAGATATATTAGCATCGCTAAGCCCTGCCGCAGGTGTCCATTTATATGTTGTTCCTCCGGAAGCAGATAGCTGCACTCCTAAACTGCCAAGACAATAAGCAGTATCGGGCCCCGCACGTGGTACTGCAAGATTTTTAACAGGGATTGTGATGGTAGATGAGGAAACACAATTTTTACCCCATTTCCCGGTAAGCTTGAATGTTGTT
>JAFDXB010000265.1 GCA_018268175.1 Bacteroidota bacterium
ATGTGCTATTAATATTTCGCCCCACCGCGGCTTGAGGTGAACATAGAATTTTTACTTTGCTGTCTTGTGCGAATTCCTTGGTGGATTTCGTTACCTTTCAGTTACCCTAAGCGAGCTCCAAAAATTACTTGCTTTTGTTTAGGTATATCCAAGAATTTTAAGCATGCTTTGAGCACTTTGTTCTTTTGCATTGAGCCAATCTACTAGCTTTCCGTTTTTATCATAACTGATAATTACATGTTTTGGAGAAGGTATTAAGCAATGCTTAATTCCGCCATAACCACTTATTTGATCTTGATAAGCTCCGGTGTGAAAAAAACCAAGGTAAAGTGGTTCATCTCCCTCAACCTTTGGAAGAAAAACTTCTTTTACATGTTCTTCGGAATCATAATAATCATGGCTGTCACAAGTAATTCCACCTAAAACTACTCTTTGGTATTCAACATTCCATTTATTAATTGGCAACAATAAAAACTTCTCTCCTATTCCCCATGTATCAGGCAATGTAGTTATAAAAGATGAGTCAATCATATACCAGGTTTCCCTGTCGTTTTGAACCTTTTGAGCTGCAACACTATAAATATGCGCCATACTTTCACCTACGGTAAAACTACCAAACTCAGTAAATATATTTGGCATTGGTACTTTGGCCTTTTTACATGCCGCCTTTATGTTGCGTACAATTTCATTTATCATGAATTGATAATCGTAATCAAAACCCAGCGAATGCTTTATTGGAAATCCACCACCAATATTTATTGAATCAAGTTCAGGGCAAATTTTCTTTAACTGACAGTATAGATTAATAACTTTATTTAATTCACTCCAGTAATAAATATCATCTTTTATGCCTTTATTTAAAAATAAGTGAAGCATTTTAAGCTGAAAACGATGTTCATTACCTTCTATCTTGTCCACATAAAATTCAAGAATATCTTTAGCCCTTATACCAAGCCTTGAGGTGTAAAATGGGAATGTAGGTTCTTCTTCAGTTGCCACTCTTATTCCTAAATTGAAAGGAACTTTCACCGACCTTACATAAGATTTTAGCTCGTCTGTACTGTCGAGTACAGGTATTACATTTTTAAATCCTGAATTTAATAATCCAGCAATACGGCTTGTGTAAGACTTTTGCTTAAAACCGTTGCAAATTATATAAATGTCTTTTGTAATTTTCTTTCTTGCGTACAGGTTTTTAATTATGTCAATATCGTAAGCATACGACGTTTCGAGGCTAATGTCATTATTTAAAGCTTCTTCTACAACGTAAGCAAACTGAGAACTTTTAGTGCAATAGCAATAAAAATATTGGCCTTCGTATTTATTTTTTTTAAATGCATTTGCAAACATTTTCTTAGCTCTGTTTATCTGCATTCCAATTTTAGGCAGGTAACTAAGTTTCAGCGGCGTACCATATTTGTCAATTATGTGTTTCAGATCAAGATCGTTATATTGAAGATAACCGTCTTTAAGTTTAAAATCTTCCTGCGGGAATTCAAATGTTTGTTCAACAAGATCGAGATATGTATTGTTCATTTATGCTTAAAAAAATGTTTAAATGAAAAAAGCAAATTTACATAAGGTTTCAGCTAATAAAAAAACCGTTCCACAAAAGCAGAACGGTTTGCAATATCATAAAAAATATTATTTAACTGAGGCAACAAGTTGTTTAAAACTTTCAGGCTCGTTCATTGCAAGGTCTGCAAGAACTTTTCTGTTTAGCTCAATACCTTTAGTGTTCAGCTTGTGTATGAATTCACTGTAGGTAATACCTTCAGCACGAACTGCTGCATTAATTCTGGCAATCCATAATGTGCGGTAATCACGCTTTTTAATTTTGCGGCCTACATAGCTATAAGTAAGGCCTTTCTCCATAACGTTTTTGGCAACTGTATAAACGTTTTTACGTTTGCCATAATAACCTTTTGCGGCTTTTAATATTCTTTTGCGGCGTGCTCTGCTGGCAACTGCATTTTTTGAACGTGGCATATCTTAATCTTTTTAAGTTTTAATAATTTATTTAAGTGCTAATAGTCTTTTCACAAAATGAGTGTTGGCATCGCTAACTACGCCAGGAACTCTCATTCCACGTTTACGTTTAGTACTTTTTTTTGTTAAGATGTGCCTTTTAAAAGCTTTTTGAAAAGTGATTTTACCGGAACCGGTAACTTTGAAGCGCTTTTTTGCGCTGCTGTTTGTTTTTACCTTTGGCATTTTTATACCATTTTATAATTAATCCCTGCTGGCGTTCCGAACAGTCGGACTCTTATGGGGCCTTGTGGGAAATACGAAAATTGCTTTTCGGGCGGCAAAGGTAATTTATTTTATTTTTTTTCCAAAATATTTTTCATCCTCAATTCTTGCTGTCAAATGCATATTTTCTTAGTTATCATTGCTGTTTTTCAATTCCACTAACGTGGGAATTTAGACAACCTTTTTTTATAAATTCATGTACTTTTTTACCAAGCATGTTAAATTCTGCCGAAGGCAAAAAAACTGCAAAAAATAAAAACCGAAACTATTCTTTGGGGTTTTGCCTGTACTTAAGAAAATTTTTACCGTCATTGAACTTATTTGAGAATGTATCTTATTCCTAAAAATCCCCTCAGTCCTTGGTTTGGCCCATAAACATAAGAGGGGTCAAAAGTTAAACCATAAGGATTTTCAGGTGTTACCAATGCCCTTCCTGTAACATCGAATTGTACATTTTTATCAAAAGGATCATGAGATCTTGCTATTATAAAAGGATTACCATTATTTGGTGTCCAGTTTAAAATATTTTTTAATCCTCCATAAACTTCAAAATCTTCTTTTATTTTTTTAGTAAGTTGAATGTTTTGAATACTCCAGGTTTTATAATATTCTCGGCGAGGATCATTTTCGCTCAGCAAAGTGGATGAATTGTTAGGTTATCCCAAAACAGATCCACATGGCTCACCAATTCCTGATGCTCAGGGAAATTTAGTTAAAGAACATTATCTTAAATTAATAGATTGCAAAATCGGCGATTCAGTTACTTTAATGGCTGTGCAACAAACTTCAGAAGACCTTTTAAAATATCTTACAAACCTTAATTTAACCTTAGGAACAAAAATTAAAATTATTAATATAGAACCTTTTGATTCAAGCATGCTTATTAATTATGGCGCAAAAAAAACCGCAATAATCAGCAGTAAAGTGTGCGACAAGTTGTTGGTTAAAAAAAGTAAATAATTTGTTACAGCAAAACTTCTTACAATACCTTTGCATCATTTAGAACATTGTTTAGAAAATTTAAAATATTATCCTCTGCCCTCTTGCTGGCTGTTTATGTTCTCAGCCAGGCTCCGGCATTTATTTTACATTTTCATCATGAAGACATAATTTCTTTTGCCGATGCTAATGATTGCGAAAAAGCAATTCATTACAATTTGCAAGATCATCACTCACATCACATAAGTAAATCAGAAGTTAAATGCTGGCTTTGTGACCACCATACTCTTGCACCTCAAATATTATTTGACAGTAGTTATAAAATATGGTTAGAACCATCGTATATATCTTATAAAGAAAAAAAGGAAAAGTATTTTTTAATATTTTCTACTTCATGCTATAATAAAGGCCCACCCTCAATTTCGTAAACCATTTTTTTTAGTTACATCAACATTTCAAAAAAATGTTGCAGCCTTTGAATATACGTTCAACAGCATTCATGTAATAAATTTTATTTTTTAATGCCGATAATTCACCCAGGTGCTTTACCACTGCCGTTTACGGCACAATTCCATTTATATGAATTTTAAAATAATTTTACTATCTATTTCTTTACTCGCAATTTCACAAATATTTGCTCAAACGAATTTAACCGGAAATATCAGCTCAGATAAAAAACCTGTTGCAGGCGCTACTGTTTACTTGCCCGATTTAAAAAAAGGAACATTATCGGATTCTGCCGGCAACTTCTCATTAAATAATTTAAAAGCAGGAACGTATCTCCTGACTATCAGCAGTACCGGTTTTAAAGCAGTTACCGAAAAAGTTGATTTTCCGGTTCAATCAATTTTAAACATTGAACTTGAACCCTCAGCAAAGGAACTTGCCGAGGTAATAGTTACAGGAGTTTCAAGAACAACTGAATTAAAGAGAAGTCCCCTGGTTATAAAACCTGTTAATCATGAAGAAATTCTAAGGACAAATTCCACCAACTTAATAAACGCATTACAAACAGTACCCGGCATAAGTGAAATAACAACAGGCCCAAATATTTCCAAACCAATAATTCGGGGACTTGGAGCTAACAGGGTAATTGTTCTTAATAACGGAATAAAACAAGAAGGCCAACAGTGGGGCGATGAACATGGTATTGAAATAGACGAGCATTCTGTTGACAGAGTTGAGGTAATTAAAGGCCCCGGCAGCTTGATGTACGGATCTGATGCCATTGCAGGAGTAATTAACTTCCTTCCGGCAAAGCCGAAAAACAGCACATCAGCAATTATAAACTATCAAACAAACAACAATTTGCTTTCTTACTCATTATCAAATTCAGGAATAAAAAATGATTTCAACTGGTCTGCAAGGTTCTCAAATAAATTTGCCGGCAATTACCAAAATAAATACGATGGCAAAGTTTTGAACTCCGGTTATAAAGAATACAATGGAAACATTTCTTTAGGCATAACCAAAAGCCGGGGCAATTCTACTTTAACCATAAATTCTTATAATTCCAGAATAGGTATTGTTGAAGGAGAAAGAGACAGCCTTGGCAGATTTGTTTTGATTAATGATGAAGGAGAAGAAACAGCGGCTACAGACAAAGATTTAAAAGACTATAAATACAATCTGCCTTACCAGATTATTAATCATTTTAGCTTAAGTTCTAACAGTTATTTCCTTACAAGAGGCGGAACTATAAATTTATTGTTAGGTTATCAAAACAACAGGCGAAGAGAATTTGAAGAAGATAAAGATCCGTCGCTATACATGTTTTTAAGTACTTTCAATTATAATGCACGGTACAACTTCAAACGTAAAAACGGCTGGGAAACATCAGTTGGTATTAGCGGAATGTTTCAAAGTAATAATAACAAAGGAAAAGAATTTTTGATCCCCGATTATAATCTTTCAGATGGAGGATTGTTTTTATACTCTCAAAAAGCAGTAAATAAATTTTCCCTTGCGGGAGGATTAAGATTTGACACAAGAAATATTAAATCTGAAACTTTAATAATAAACCATCCCGGCGAGCCGGAAGAAATTTTATTTGAAGGTTTCAACAAAAATTTTAATGCAGTTTCAGGAAGCCTTGGTCTATCGTATCAGGCAAGCAAAATTTCAACAATAAAATTAAATTTATCGAGAGGGTTTCGTGCACCGAATATTGCAGAACTTTCATCTAATGGCATTCATGAAGGAACCTTTAAATATGAAATAGGGAATATTGATTTAAAACCTGAGATCAGCCACCAGCTTGACTTTGCCTATATCCTCAATTCAGAACATCTAACTTTTGAATTTACACCTTTTGTGAATTTTATAAAAAATTATTCTTTTACTGAAAAGCTGAAAAGTTCATCAGGAAATGATAGTTTGCCTACCGGCGACCCTCAATATCCTGCTTATAAATTCATATCCGGCAAAGCCGTTTTATCAGGCGGGGAAGTTTTTGTTGACATTCATCCTCACCCATTAGACTGGCTTCACATTGAAAATACCTTTTCATTTGTAAGAGGGTTAAGCAATAATAAAACAGACAGTACGCGCAACTTACCATTTATGCCTGCTCCTGTGTATAAAGTTGCGCTAAAAGCGGAATTTAAAAATATCAATAAAAGATTGGAGACTTTGATATTAAAGGCCGGACTCGAAAATTATTTTCCGCAATCTAAAATTTACAGCGCCTACCATACCGAAACACAAACACCCGGATACACTTTGTTGAATGCTTTATTAGGAGCCGAAATAAATGCTTTTAAAAAATATAAAGCACTGAGTATTTTTATAAGTGCAAATAACCTTTTAAACATCGCATATCAGAATCATTTAAGCCGTTTAAAATATGCAGGTGAAAATCCATTAACAGGAAGATATGGTATTTATAATATGGGAAGGAATTTTAGTATAAAAATGGTAATGTCAATTTAAAATAAAAGCGGCAGCATTATTCATACATTTCAGATGAAACGGTGCTGCTGCTGTTTTTTATCAGGCTTTCTAAAATTTTAATTTCATCAGTTGTAAAATAACGCCATTTACCGGGAGCAATTCCGTTAATAGTAAATTTCATAATTCTAATTCTTTTCAGAGATGTTACTTTATACCCTAAAGCTTCGCACATTTTACGAATTTGTCGGTTGAGGCCCTGTGTTAAAATTATCCTGATTTTTTTGTCACCTTCTTGTTTTACAAAGCATGGTAATGTTACAGCGCCCGGAATTTTTACGCCATTGCGCATATTATTCAAAAATGTTACATCAACAGGTTTGTCAACTGTAACGATATATTCTTTTTCGTGAGCATTGCCGGCACGAAGAATTTTGTTTACAATATTACCGTCGTTTGTAAGAAATATTAAACCTTCAGAAAGTTTGTCTAACCTGCCGACAGGAAAAATGCGAGTTTTAAAATTTACAAAATCAATGATGTTTGTTTTATCTTTTTGATCTGTAGTACATGTAATTCCTTTAGGCTTATTCAGCATTAAATAAACGGGTGCCTTTTTCTTACCTATTAGCTCACCGTCTATTTTAACAACATCACCTTCGCCAACCCTGTTACCTTTATGAGCATCGGCATCATTTATAGTAACGCGGCATTCTTCAATAAATTTGTCGGCTTCTCTCCGGCTGCAAAAGCCGGTATCACTGATATACTTATTAAGGCTTATATCCATCAAAAATGGCTTATAAGATTATTCCGGTTGTTTGTTTTCAGTTTTTTGAGGTTTTTCTATCAATTTGCCAAGTTCGGATCCGCTTTTTTTCTTCTGAGCTTTTGGCGCAAACATAACAAGCATTCTTTTTCCTTCCATTTTAGGCATACTTTCCAGAGCTCCAACATCTTTCAGCCGGTCGGCGAATTTAAGCAGAAGAAGTTCACCTCTGTCTTTAAACATAATTGCCCGGCCTTTAAACTGAACGTGCGCTTTCACTTTATCGCCATCAAGAAGAAATTTTTCAGCATGTTTAACTTTAAATTCAAAATCATGTTCATCGGTATTGGGTGTAAAGCGAATTTCCTTAACCTCACTTGATTTAGATTTGGCTTTCATTTCCTTCTTCTTCTTCTTTTCTTCATACAGAAATTTATTGTAATCAATAATTCTGCAAACAGGAGGATTAGCTCCCGGGGAAATTTCTACAAGATCTAAGGATTGACCTTTTGCGATAGCCTGAGCATCTGCAAGAGAGTAAATTCCCGGCTCTACATTATCGCCAACTAATCTAACTTCGGGAACACGTATCATATGGTTTGTACGGTGTTCCTGTTGCTGTTCTTTTTTGAACCTGGGATTGAAAGCTCCCTTGGGCTTAGGTGAAAATGCCATTTATTTGTTTAAGTTAAAAATAAGTTCGGGCGGAAAAATAATACAAATTCTGAATCAAAATAAATTTTCCTTTAAATATTACCTTTTCTTTCCCTTATTTCGGTAAGAATTTCACTCAAAAATTCTGCCACCGGCAAAGAACCTGCGTCTCCTTTTCCATGTTTACGCACTGAAACTGCATTAGCCGTCATTTCTTTTTCACCAATAATCAGCATGTACGGAATTTTCAGAAGTTCAGTATCACGTATTTTTTTTCCGATTTTTTCACTGCGGTCATCAATTTCAACTCTTATGCCTTCATCAAATAATTTATCCCTCACTTCCTTTGCAAAATCCATAAACTTATCGCTTATTGGAAGAATTTTTACCTGAACCGGAGCAATCCAAGTTGGAAGGTTGCCGGCATAATGTTCAAGTAAAAAGCCAATAAACCTTTCATGAGTGCCAAGAGGCGCCCGGTGTATTATTAAAGGATTTTCTGTTCCATTTTCTTTATTTGCAAACTCCAGATTGAATCTTTTTCCCTGCGCAAAATCAACCTGATTGGTTGCTAGAGTAAATTCCCTTCCTATGGCGCTCCAAATTTGAACATCAATTTTAGGCCCGTAAAATGCACCTTCATCCTGAACTTCAATATATGGAATATTGCTTTCTTTTAATACCTGACGAACCATTTCCTCAGTTTCAAGCCATAGTTCAGGTTCATCAATATATTTCTGGCCAAGTTTGGCAGGGTCATGCAAACTTAAACGCATAACATACTTATCAATACCAAAAATTTTAAAATACTTGGTGTACATCTCATTCACAGCCTTAAATTCTTCGGCAAACTGCTCACGTGTACAGTAAATATGAGCATCATTCATGTGAAGGCACCGAACCCGCATCAGCCCAAACAATTCACCACTTTGCTCGTAGCGGTAACATGTACCATATTCCGCAAGGCGAAGAGGTAAATCTTTATAACTCTTCGGCTCTGCCGCGAAAATTTTATGGTGATGTGGGCAGTTCATTGCTTTCAAATAATACTTGGTACCATCAAGTTCCATTGGTGGATACATTCCATCCTGATAATAAGGTAAATGTCCGCTGGTGAGGTAAAGGCTTTCTTTTGCAATATGCGGAGTAACTACTCTTTTATAACCGGCTTTTTTTTCAGTTTCTTTTGCAAGCTTTTCAAGTTCTTCAATTATAACGGTTCCGTTTGGTAACCAAAGAGGAAGGCCCTGCCCTACTTCATCATCGTATGCAAAAATGCTCAATTCCTTTCCAAGTTTCCTGTGGTCTCTTTTCTTCGCTTCTTCAAGCATTATAAGGTATTCATCAAGTTCCTTTTGATTAGGAAAAGTTATACCGTATATTCTTGTCAACTGCTTATTTTTCTCATCTCCCTTCCAGTATGCCCCGGCAATACTTGTAAGTTTTATTGCTTTAATAAAACCTGTATTGGGTAAGTGAGGGCCACGGCATAAATCTGTAAAACTTCCCTGAGAATAAAAAGTAATTTCTCCGTCATTTAAATTTTCAATAAGGTCTAATTTATATTCATCACCTTTTTTATTAAAATAATCAACAGCATCCTTTTTAGAAATTTCCTTTCTGATAAATGAATTATTTTGTTTTGAAAGTTCATTCATTTTCTTTTCAAGTTTCAACAAATCATCTTCAGAAATTTTTCTATCTCCGAGATCCATATCATAATAAAATCCTTTATCAATTGCAGGCCCTACCCAAAATTTAACCCCCGGAAAAAGTTCCTGAACTGCTTCTGCCATAAGATGCGCAGAGGAATGCCAGAAGGTAGATTTTCCACCTAAATCATCCCATGTGAGAAGTTTTAATGAACTGTCATTTGTTAATGGAATAGTTGCATCTGAAACATTTCCGTTAATTTCAGCGGCCAAAACTTTGCGAGCAAGGCCTTCACTTATAGATTTAGCAATATCAATTGAGGTAACTCCATTTTCATATTCACGAACGGAGCCGTCAGGAAGAGTTATTTTAATCATGTAATTTTTTGAAGTGCAAATTTAACGAACTATTGACTAGTTATGCAAGCAAGTAAAATATCTTTGGGAACCAAATTTTACGGCAAATCTGTTATTTCGAAAATATGAAATTTATACCATTTGTTTTTTTTATTCTTTCTTTTAATTTTTCAGCATATTCTCAAAATTTCAAAGGACAGTGGAAAGGAAGTTTTTCAGAAAATACCCGTGAAAATAACTGGGCCGGAAACGACTGCGATTATGTTCTGGAAATTGAAACAAATGGAAATAAAGTTTCAGGATATTCATATACTTATTTCACCTCCGGTGGAGTTAACTATTATACAATTTGTGAAATCACAGGAACTATTGTGCCGGCAAGCAAATACGTTGAAGTAAGAGAAACAAAAAGAATTAAAACAAACGTTCCTTTTAATATCCGAAACTGTTTACAAATTCACAAGCTTACTTTTTTCAAACAAAAGGGGGTTGAAAGCCTTGAAGGAAACTGGATACCGGTTCCTGACAGTGAAAAAGACTGCGGTTCAGGACTCACAAAACTTTCAAGAAGAAATTTATCGGCAAGTTATCCGGGATACAAAAGATCAACAACGGCTCCGGCAGTAGTGAAAAAAACTCCAAATAAACCTGCGCCACCCGTAGTTAAAAAGACAACACCTCAACGTGCTCCACAAAAAAAGCAAACCGAAACTGCTTTAGCTAAAGCTGAAGTGAAAAAGGAATTTCCAATTGATTCAAATCCAACAGCGCTAAAATCTATAATCAACAATCAAACATCTCAGGATTATAAAAAAAGATCGTTGAATTTAATGAAAACGATTGCAGTAAATAACAGAACTATAAGAATTGATTTATATGATAATGGTGAAATAGATGGCGACAGCATTTCTTTGTTTTTCAACGATAAGTTGCTGATATCAAATCAAAGATTATCTGATAAAGCAGTTTCACTTACCTTAAATATTAACGAACATCCCGATGTAAATGAGTTGGTAATGTATGCCGAAAATCTTGGGACGATCCCTCCTAATACTGCATTAATGGTTGTAACAGACGGAAAGATGCGATATGAAGTAAGAATTGATTCTGACCTCAAAAAAAGTGGAGCTATTCATTTTATATTAAAAGAATAAAAAAATTTGTTATATTGGATTTCTAAAAATGCCGATATGAAAATTTTATTTATTCTTGCACTTTGCCTTACATCAACATCCTTATTTGCACAAGGCCAATCAACAAAAACTGATTACGATTTGTTTGCTAAAACATATGCAGAGGTTGACAAAATTCCTGTTGAGAATAAAGATGATTTTATTAAAGCAATGGATAAGTATGAATGCATTGAGTGTTCTGTATATTTTTCAGGATCAAACTTTAAAGAAGTTGAAAAATTTAACTTAAATAACCGGAAATTTTCATCTATGACAGAATTACTTTCAAAAATATCTGCCGGCACAAATTTGACTTTAGATAATTGCAAAATAAAGCAACCAAATGGTGAAATTATTTCTGATTTTAAGAAAACGATTTTCTTTTACTAAACGAATTTTTTGAAAATTAAA